>NZ_JBBNLS010000014.1:0-80033 GCF_040092305.1 Collinsella sp. CLA-ER-H6 | reverse complement strand
CTCGGTCGAGGCGCGGGCGTAAAGAAAACGCGGAGCGTTTTAGCCCGCGGGCGAGCACGCCGGCAGGCGGGCGAAGCCGGTGCGGATCCGCGCAGCGGATGCGCGGAATCCTATACGCCGCACCAATCGAAATCGAAAGCCTCCGGCAACGGGGGCTTTTCTTTTATGGCAACACCGCATGGATTCGAACCTCGGTCGAGGCGCGAGCATCTTAATCATTACTTCGTAAAATTTTTCCAAATTGTCGCTTGACCCATCGAGGGGTCACGTGCATAATAATCCGTGCGTTGCGGCGTTACCTCAGCTGGATAGAGGGTCTGACTACGAATCAGAACGTCATAGGTTCGAATCCTATACGCCGCACCAATTGAGTTTTAAGCCTCCGGAAACGGGGGCTTTTCCTTTACGGGGGCATTGCGGAGATTCGAACCTCGTTCGAGGCGCGAGCGTCAAGAAAACGCGGAGCGTTTTTAGCGAGCGGGCGAGTCCGCCGGCAGGCGGGCGAAGCCGGTGCGGATCCGCGCAGCGGATGCGCGGAATCCTATACGCCGCACCAACTGAACTTTAAAGCCTCCGGTAACGGAGGCTTTTCTTATATGTCGATATACTTGAGAAGTTGCTTTTGCCGTGTTTGAAAGTATCGAGTCGATTGACTGCGTCAAATGAGTAAAAATCAAATTCAATAACTTTTTTTGAAAAACGCTTGACCTTTATTCAGTCCATGTGCATAATAATCAACAAGTCGCGGCGTTACCTCAGCTGGATAGAGGGTCTGACTACGAATCAGAACGTCATAGGTTCGAATCCTATACGCCGCACCATTTGAGATTAAAGCTCCCGGCAACGGGGGCTTTTCTTTTACGTAAGCACTGCATGGATTCGAACCTCGGTCGAGGCGCGAGCGTCAAGAAAACGCGGAGCGTTTTAGCCCGCGGGCGAGCACGCCGGCAGGCGGGCGAAGCCGGTGCGGATCCGCGCAGCGGATGCGCGGAATCCTATACGCCGCACCATTTGAGATTAAAGCTCCCGGCAACGGGGGCTTTTCTTTTACGTAAGCACTGCATGGATTCGAACCTCGGTCGAGGCGCGGGCGTAAAGCGGACTATTTCCTGTCGACTCGTGTAAGATTCCGAGTAGGTGTCGCGGCCCATCCGCGATCACTCCTTCTCTCAACGACCGATCAGGGTGATACTTCGTGGCAGAGCGTCCGACATACAAGCTCAGGTTTCTCGATCCCAAGAAGCGCTTTCCGGTGATGCCCGAGCAGCCTGCGGGACGCTCATATGGCGTGGTCTGGAAACTCTTTGGCGAGGACCCGCATGAATCATGCTATGCCGTCGAATTCGTCGGCAAAAGCCATGTGTCGCTTTTGGGCTACGTGAGCGTTTCGGGTGAGGTCTATAAGGTGGACCGTCCCGTTAACGAAGTATCGCTGTCCAACGATCCCGACATGGAACTGGTTCTTGACGAGTCGGATTCCAGTATTGGTGAGATTATGGTAAGGGAAGCCAGCGGTGCAATGCGCGCGTGCGCGCGAACCGTCGGCTCTCCCGAAGGCCCCATGCGCGAGCAGTCCGATCACGAGACATGGAATTCGGCCCGCTCCCTTCCTTACGGCGAGTTCATGGCATCGATGTTCCTGCGCTACGTGATATTTGCCAACTCCGAAAGCGCTATTGCGAACACGGCGGGCGTCGACGGTCTCGATGCGGACATGCAAAACGTTGTCGACAAGATCAAGCTCGTAAAGTTGCCCGAGCCGGTCGAGGTGTTTTTGGGCTTTAACACGTCACCGCTCCCCGATGCTATCGAGACGCTGCTTTACCGCGTTGACCATGCCGAGAATCCGAGCGGTATCGAGCGCTATGCCGCTACCCTTATGAGCGAAATTGACTTGCCCCGTCTGCGCACCATTGCCGCCAAGTCCGAAATGAGCCTGGCGCGCATCGACCGGTCAAAGCTGTTTTATCTCAATTTTGATCGTAGCCTGCTGGACCAGGACGAGATTGACATGCTGCTTGCCATCGAGTGCCGTCTCAACCGCCTCTCCGGCATCCTTGAGCGCATCGGGGCCGGATTGGTCCCTGCGGCATCCTCGCCGAGCCTTGAGGGCTGCGCGCTCTTTGATTCGTGGCATATCGCCAAGACGACCAACGATGTTCCCCGACTGCTCGATACGGCCTCGAGCGATAACCCGTGGGGCAAACCGGGTACGGTGGCTTGCCAGCCGGGCGGCGAGTGGGACGTGCGCACCCGTTTTGCGCGAATCGTTGAGGCGCTCAACGTGGTCACGCGGCTCGACTATACCTATCGAGTAAACGTTGCCGAGGGGATTATGCTCGTTCGGTTTGGGCAGTCTGTCGTTGATGCCATGCCGCAACGTGAATACGACGCTCAAGATGACGCCTGGCGCGAGCTGGACGAGGACACGCGCGCGATCTGGGCCGCGGAGCACGATGCACGTGTGGCACTCACGCTTGCGGCAGCGTGTTTTGCCGCGGGCACCTGCATCACGCGCTGCTATGTGCAGATTGCTGCTCCCGACAGTGAGCAGGGCGAGCGCGTTGTCGCAACGTATTTCTTTGGGCGCGCGGCCTATCTGGCCGATTGCGTGCCTGTCGCCAAGGATCTTGAGAGCATGGACATGGACGATATGCCGTGCAAGCGTGTGCTTGAGGCGTATGAGTCAACCGCTCCGGAGACGATTGAGCCTGCGGAGGTTCATGCTCGTCCGCGTGATGACCACCGCACCCTGCCGCCGGCGCTGCGTGATCTGCTGCTTGCCGATACGGCTGACGAGTTGGAGGTCATGGAAGAGGACGACGACCCATACGTGGCGCGTGTTGTTGAATTGCGCGAGCAGGCAAAAGTCGACCGTACAGGTGCTTTTGAAGGCTTTTCCCGGCTTGTCGAGGAGTTGGAGGCTAAGTGCGCCGTCGCCGAGCTTTTGGCGACGGGCCCGGTTCAAACGCAGTTTTGCGATAACCAGCTGGTGCGCATGGTGCTACCGGTGTTGGAAGAAGACCGCTCTGTGCGAATCCTACGTGCGCCCGATGCGCTGTATTTTGCCCAGCACGAGATCTGCAGCTTTTACGCCGAGCAGGAGGACTTTGAGCGGGCGCTGCCCGAGGTGCGCCGCCTCTACGACCTGGCGCGCTCGTCCATGCAGTCGCACTTTGCGCTCATCAACGTGTTGGCGCGCCTGGAGCGCTTTGACGAGATTATCGAGGTAGCGCGCCACGGTCTGCGCATTGCCAGCGATCGTTCTGCAATCGGCTACCTGTTCTATCGCTTGGCGTTTGCCTATTGGAATTGCGATCAGCTCGACCTGGCGCTGGCTTGTTACCGTCTGGTGCCGCGCGGCGAGGAGTCGGGCAGCAGCGCGCTGGAAGAAATGCAGGGCCTTATGAACGAGATGGGCGTCAGCGAGCCTCCGACGTTCGAGGAAGCGGTCGAGACCATCCACAAGGCTGGACTCGAGCTGCCGCCAGTGTCCGCTGTGGCGAATCAGCTGGCAGATGCCGCTGTGCAACTGGTCGACAACGGTTTCTTTTTCCTGGCGCGCGGTTGTATCTTCCAAATGTGGCGCACCATGGGCAATGACGAGCTCGGCTCCCTCAACCGCTCGCTGGGGTAGGCGAAGCCTCCAAGGAGGAAAGGCTGCAAGGCAATTAGAAAATTTCCTCTTGCCCATCCTTGGCTGTTTGGTTACTATAGAACGGCTGTTACGGAGAGCTGACCGAGAGGCCGAAGGTGCTCGCCTGCTAAGCGAGTATGCCCCAAAAGGGCATCTGGGGTTCGAATCCCCAGCTCTCCGCCAGTATGACTTGAAAGAAGGGTTCCGAAAGGGACCCTTTTTTAGTTGAACCACGTTAGCTGGGGATTCGAACCTCAAAAAAGAGGCATCCTTTCGGACGCCTCCCTTCAGTGGGCTTATTATTCTTGCGCACTACACCTCGGGCGCCTTGGCGACGGTCTCGCTTTCTGCCGTGAGTGGGCGGTTGTCGATGCGACGGCCCAAGCGATCGAGCTTCACGAGCAGCCATTCAATGGGATTCGGCCCTGCGCCTTCCTCGTCGGCAACCAGGTCCATGACGGCGATCTTGGTGCCGTCCTGCTTGAGCGTGACGCTGCCCACCTTGTCGCCCACATGCACCGTGCCCGAAAGATCGTCGTAGCTAATCTTTTCGGTCACCTCGCCGGCAAGGGAAAACACGGTCGCTTGCGCCGTGGGATCGGCGAGTGTGGCGTCGATCGTCTTATCCGTCCAGTCGGTTTGGCCAATGCGCGCCATAAGCGGGTTGCCGTTGGCGGTCTTTTCCTGTGTGTTGGCGATTGCGACCGTCACCTTGTGGCCGTAGTACCAGTTGGCAAGGGTGGCGGTATCGGTAAAGCGCTGGTCGGTGGTGGTGGAGTTCAAAACGACGGTGTAGATCTCGTCGCCGTCGCGGTTGTAGGCGCTCGTGAAGCAGTAGCCCGCGTCGTCGGTGGTGCCGGTCTTGCCGCCAATGTTGCCATCTTGGCCCAGCAAATAGTTATGCGTGTCCATGGAATGCGAATGGTCGGTGCCGTCGGCGCCTGTGACCTCGATCCAGGAATCCTCGCTCGCTACGACCTCGCGGATCGTGTCGTTCTTCATGGCCTCTTGCATCATCAGCGCTACGTCGTGTGCGGTTGAGTGCATATCGCCAGCCCACTCATCAAAGTCCAGACCATGCGGGTTTTCAAAAAGCGTACCGGTGCAGCCGAGCTTCTTAGCGCGCTCGTTCATGGCCTTCACAAAGGTTGCCTCGGCGTCTTTGGTCTTAGGCTCGATCTTCTTGCCCACATATTCGGCGAGCACGACGGCGGCGTCGTTGCCCGAGGGAATCATCAGGCCGCGCAGCGCCTGCTCCACGGTAAGCTCGTCGCCTTCGAGCAAGCCGGCGGTCGAATTACCCACGGTGGCTGCGGCGTTGCTCACCGTGACCTTCTCGTCCATCTTGCAATTCTCGACGGTTAGGATTGCGGTCATGACCTTGGTGATCGAGGCGATTTTGACCTGCTCATCGGCGCCGCGCCCATAGTAGACGGTGCCGTCTTTGCCCATGACGAGCGCATTGGTCGCATCGATATCGGGCAGGTTTTCTGCCGTGATGCCGCGCGCATCGGCGGTTTTGCCGCAAACATTGTCGGTCGTGAGTACTTGGGCGCCGGCGACGGTGGGCACGCCAGCGGCAAGGGCGATAGCGCAGACAAAGCCGGCGGCAAGCTGGGCTGAGCGCTTTGCAAAAGAGGTGAGGGACTTCACAGATTTCGCTTTCGACGGGATGGTCTCTTCTGGAACTAGAGTATATCGTTTACCGGTGTCGGCGATCATCGCGTGCGTGCGTGGCCCACATCCGCGCCCGAACGGGCACAAGGGTGCTTAAGGCTGACTTAATCACCCACGCTTGTTGTGTGTGGCATGCGCCCCCTCGGGCATAATGGAGCGCGAGAGGAGCACGCATGAACGAGCGCATTTTGGTAGTTGATGACGAAAAGGCCATCGCCGACTTGGTTGGTATCTACCTTACAAAAGAAGGCTTTGACGTACAGGTCGCCTATAGCGGGGCCGATGCTGCCAAGGCAATCTTGGAGCAGGAGTTCGATCTGGCGCTGCTGGATGTCATGCTGCCCGATATCGATGGGCTTGAGTTGCTGCGTACGATCCGTTCCAGCCATACCTATCCCGTGATCATGCTGACGGCGCGCGATGCCCAGCAAGACAAGATCGAGGGCCTTTCGCTTGGCGCGGACGATTACGTGGTTAAGCCGTTCCGCCCGCTGGAGCTCATCGCGCGCGTGCACGCTCAGCTTCGTCGCTACACCAGCTACGGTAGCCGTGCACAGGCGGCCGAGTCGCCGACCATCCAGTTCGACGGCCTGGAGATCAACCGCGATGCTCGTTCCGTAATGGTGGACGGTGCGCCGGTGCGCCTCACGCCCATCGAGTATTCCATCTTGCTGTATCTGGTCGAGCATCGCGGCAGTGTGGTGGCCGTGGAGGATCTGTTCCGCGCGGTGTGGAACGAGGATTTTATGCCCGGCTCCAACAATACGGTGATGGTGCACATTCGCCACCTGCGCGAAAAGATCGGTGACGACGCTCAAAAGCCGCGCTTTATCAAAAACGTCTGGGGCGTCGGCTACATAATCGAATAACGCCTTTGATGGTGGGGAAGTGGATATGACAAAAGACGATAGGCAGGCATTCGAGGTGCCCGATCGACTCTTTGAATACGTGAGGTCGGTCGTCGACAACCGCGCGCTTGCAACGGTGCTGCTCTTTTTGCTGAGCCTGCTGCTGATTGGCATTGATAACATCGCTGGAATCTTGGCGGTGCTGCTTGTCGGCTTTTTGCTGATCGATCGATTTGAAATCGTACGCCGCTGCGTGGTGATTGGCGGTGCCGCGTGGGCCATGACGTTGGCGATTGGCGCCATGGCACTCGGCGGCATCGAAGGGCCGGTGCTGTTCGATGCCGGCTTTGTATTCAACATGCTTGGCTTTGTGCTGGCGCTTGCCGTGTGCGTGCTGTTCTTTTGCGGCCGCGCCCTGTACTACCAGGGCTATGAGCAGGGCGAGCAGCATGCCGATTGTGTGCTGGCCGCTCGTATTCAAGATCGCCTGATCGATCACCCCGACACCTGGGACAACATTGACGGCGACTTCCTGGAGGTCGAGGGCGCCCTTAACCGCGTGCGTGACCGTGAGCGCAAGGTGCAGCAAGCTCTGCGTGACGAGTCGCATCGCAAGGACGATTTGGTCACGTACTTGGCACATGACCTACGCACCCCGCTTGCCAGTGTGGTGGGCTATCTTTCGCTGCTGCAAGAGGCTCCTGAGCTGCCGGTTGAGCAACGTGCGCACTTTACGGGCGTGGCGCTCGACAAGGCGCACCGGCTCGATGCACTCATCGAAGAGTTCTTCGATATCACGCGCTTTGACTTCCACGATATCGTGCTCACGCGCGGCTATGTTGATCTGGGGTTGCTGCTGGCTCAGGTGGCTGACGAGTTCTATCCCATCCTCAACGAGCAACATAAGGAAGCCCAAGTTGATATTCGCGAGGACCTGACGGTGCTCGTGGATGGCGACAAGATGGCCCGCGTGTTCAACAACATCATGAAAAACGCCGTCGCCTATAGCTATGAGGGCTCGACTATCACGATTGAGGCCAGGCGCCAAGACGATGGCGGCGTGCGCGTGCGCTTTATCAATCAGGGCGATCCTATCCCTGCGGCTAAGCTCAAGGTGATCTTTGAGAAGTTCTATCGCCTGGATGCGGCGCGTGCGACCAATCGCGGTGGTGCCGGTTTGGGCCTTGCTATTGCCAAGGAGATCATCGCGGCACACGGCGGTACCGTTGCATGTGAATCGACGCCCGAACACACGATATTCACCATCGAGCTGCCCGCCGCATAGCTAGCGTGCCCTTACAAACACTTGACAATGTGCTCACGTGCGTATGAGCCGCGATTCCTACTATCGATACTGCTGAATTGATATCGATATGGAGGTGTGCGGTATGACGGCTGCTGCGGCTGTGGAGCCCACGGAGCTTGAAGAACTCATGGAAGCGCAGGCCGAGGCCGCGCATGAGCGCGAGGTTGGGGATGCGACTCGCCCCACGGCAGAGGATCTTGCCGCCTCGCCGACGCGCATCGACGTCGAGGGCCTCGACCTGTTCTATGGCGACCACCATGCGCTCAAGGACGTGAATATCAAGATCCGCGACAAGCAGATCACCTCGTTCATCGGGCCTTCGGGCTGCGGAAAGTCCACGTTGCTGCGCTGCTTTAACCGCATGAACGACGGCATCAAGGATTGCCGCATCGAGGGCAAGATTGCGCTCGATGGTCAAGATATCCTGGGCGATTGCGACATCTGCCGTTTGCGCCAGCGCGTGGGCATGGTGTTCCAACGCCCCAACCCATTTCCCATGAGCATCTACGACAACGTCGCCTACGGTCCTCGCGGTATGGGTGTGCGCGACCGCGCCGTGCTCGATGAGCTGGTCGAGGACTCCCTGCGTCGCGCTGCCCTGTGGGACGAGGTCAAGGACAAGCTCAAAGAGTCGGGCCTGGGTCTTTCGGGTGGACAGCAGCAGCGCCTGTGCATCGCCCGCGCACTTGCCGTGCAGCCCGACATTCTGCTGATGGACGAGCCGACTTCGGCACTCGACCCTGTGTCGACGTTGGTGGTGGAGCAGCTGGCCTGCGAGCTCAAGGAGACCTGCACGCTGGTGGTCGTGACGCACAACATGCAGCAGGCCGCGCGTATTTCCGATTCGGTTGCGTTCTTTTTGCTGGGTGAGCTGGTGGAGCACGCGCCCACCGCGCAACTCTTTAAGAATCCGTCCGATCCGCGCACCGCGGATTATTTGACGGGGCGTTTTGGCTGACGCTGTCTTTTACAGGTGCCTTTAGGGTTAAGATGCGGTCATATCGGCCGCAAAGGGGTTCAACATGATCTATTACGTCGAGGACGATGACAACATCAGGGATTTGACAGTCTACGCGCTGCGCAAGCAGGGAATCGAGGCCGAGGGCTTTTCGTGTGATGGCGAGTTTAAAGCTGCCGTGGCGCGACGGGTGCCCGATGCTGTGCTGCTCGATATCATGCTGCCCGACACCGATGGCTTGGCGATTATGCGTCGCCTGCGTGCCGATCGCCTGACGGCGACGGTGCCCATCATGATGCTTACCGCCAAGGACACCGAGCTCGACAAGGTGATGGCGCTCGATGGCGGTGCCGACGATTACCTGACTAAACCCTTCTCGCTCATGGAGCTTGCGAGCCGCTGCCGCGCACTGCTGCGTCGCGGCGGAATGGTCAAGCAGGCGAGCGATGTGCTCAGCGTGGGCGACATCGTGCTTTCGCCCAGCCATCGCGAGGTGACCGTTGCCGGCGAGCCGCTTAAGCTCACCCTGCGCGAGTTCGACCTGCTCGAGTACCTCATGCGCAAGCCCGGCGTGGTCTTTACCCGCGAGTCGTTGCTGCAGAGCGTGTGGGGCTGGGACTTCGACGGCGGTTCGCGCACCGTTGACGTGCACGTGCAGACGCTTCGCCAAAAACTGGGCGAGCATGCCAGCGCCATCGAGACCGTGCGCGGCGTGGGCTACCGCTTGGCCGAGCCTTCTGCCGGTGATGGTGCCGAAGGTGACGTCACCGCGGCCACCGCATCGGAGGAGTAACCCGTGGTCTTCGCCCCCCAGGGAAAACATACGCTGTCGCACCGCGTTTTTGTGACGATCTTTGTCTGCGCCATGGCGGTTATCGTGGCGTTTACGGTGCTGGGTGCGTTCTTTGTGCAAAACACCTTGGCGGATGCCACGAGTGCCAATCTGGCGCAGGAAACCGAGCTCATTGCTGCCGCCCTCGACGAGCAGCAGGAGCCCATCCCGTTCTTGCGTAGCCTCGATCGCGAGGACTTGCGCATCACGCTGATTAACAAGGATGGATCGGTTGCCTACGACAACGAGGCGTCGCCTTCCACACTGCCCAACCATGGCGATCGCCCCGAGGTCATCGAGGCCTTTGAGAATGGTTCGGGTTCCGCGGAGCGCGCAAGCTCTACGCTCGACGAGATTATGCTGTATCGCGCCGTCGCCCTTGATAACGGCCAGGTTGTCCGCTTGGCGCAGGCCCAGCCTGGCGTTGCGGCGATTTTGCTGTCGATGGTGGCGCCGATGCTGCTTATCGCAGCAGCGGGTGCGGTACTCTCGTTTTTTATGGCGCGCCGCGAGTCCCGTGCCATCATCGCGCCGTTGCAAGAGGTGGATTTGGACCACCCACGCCGTAGCTATGAGCACGCCTATGCCGAGATGGTCCCCATGCTTGAGCGTATCGAGTCGCAGCGCCAGGAGCTCAAGCGCCAAATGGCGGTGCTAGCGGACAACGACCGTATGCGCCGCGAGTTCACGGCGAATATCACTCATGAGCTCAAGACGCCACTTACGGCGATTTCGGGCTATGCCGAGCTCATCGCAAACGGCATGGTCGAGGGCGAGGACGACCTGCGCAACTTTGGCGGTCGCATCTATCGTGAGGCGGGCCGTTTGGCAGCGCTTGTCAACGACATCCTTACGCTGTCTAACTTGGACGAGGCCGAGCGTGCAACTGAGGGCGAGGCGGTGCCCATTGGGTCCACGGAGCCTATTGAGCTCTCGCGTGCCATCTACGCGGTTGAGCAGCGTCTTGAACAGGTCGCCCGTCAGGCGAATGTGACGATAAGTCATGAGACCAAGCCTGTGGTCATCGAGGGCGTGTCGCGCTTGATTGACGAGCTCATCTATAATCTGGCAAGCAACGCCATCCGCTACAATCGACCCGGCGGTACGGTTACGCTGCAGTGCGGCACCAACGACGAAGGCCATCCGTTCCTTGCGGTCGCCGACACGGGAATCGGTATCGCGCCTGAAGAGCAGGGCAAGGTATTTGAGCGGTTCTATCGCGTGGACAAGAGTAGGTCCAAGGCGCGCGGCGGAACCGGTCTGGGGCTTGCCATTGTCAAGCATGCGGCCCTGTATCATCACGCCACGCTCGATCTGTCGAGCGAGTTGGGCGTGGGAACCACCATTACGGTGACGTTTCCCATACAGCAGGACGAGCCATTCGCATAGCGATACAACACAGATATTGATGTAGACGCCGCATTTGACTTTCGGGTGCGGCGTTGTTGTGCAATTTTACGATTGCTTCCGACATTTTTACAGGAGAGCCTGTTTCTTATGTATAGAGTTTGGTCTCGGTAAAAAGATGCGATAACATACGGACAGTTTTGTCAATCCGAACTGGGGAAATGAAAGGCAAGCTGCATGACCCTTCTCGAACTGTTCCAGCTGCTGAAGAAGCACCTCAAGCTGGTCATCACCCTTCCGGTGGTCTGCGCGATCGCCATGGGCATCGTGTCCTTCGCCGCGATGGACAACACCTATACCGCGACGACGAGCATGTACATTCTCGCCAAGACCGACGATAGCGGTCAGATGAGCTACAACGATCTCTCGGCGAGCCAGATGCTTTCCAACGATATCGCCACGCTGCTGGATAGCGATAGCGTTAAGAGCGGCGCCGCCAAAGAACTGGGCCTCACCGATTTGGATGACTACAAGGTGTCTGTTTCCTCCGAGACCACCACGCGTGTCATTACGCTTTCGGTTACCGGCACCGATGCCAAGGAGACGGCTGAGGTCGCAAAGGCCATTGCCAGCTCGGTGAGTACGGTCGCTCAGAACGTCGGCGCTGCCCAGAGCATCAACGTTATCGACGAGGCTAAGACCCCCGAAGCCCCCAGCGGCCCCAAGCGCACGCTGTATATTGCCGTCGCGTTCCTCGCCGGTATCTTTATCGCAGTTGCCTATGTCGTTTTGGCAGACATGCTCAATACCCGCATCCGCGGTGCCGAAGAGGCAGAAGAGCTCCTGGGTATTCCCGTTGTTGGCCGAATTCCGGCTATGAAAGGTGGTAAATAGGCATGGCTAAGGCAAAGAACACCGATAAGCTCGTTGTGCAGAATGCCGCCAAGACCCTTCTGGCCAACATCCGCTTTGCGAGCGTGGACGACCCCATTCGCACCATCACCGTTACCTCCTCGATTCCCAACGAGGGCAAGTCTACGGTTTCCATTAATCTTGCTCAGGCAATCGCCACGAGCGGCAAGAGTGTCCTGCTGGTCGAGGCTGATATGCGTCGCAGGTCCCTTGCCGATATGCTCGGCGTCCGCTCCCGCGGCGGACTCTATGCAGTCCTGTCCGAGCAGGTTTCTATCGACCAGGCGATTGTCGAGACAGGTCAGAAGAATTTCTACTTCCTCGATGCCGAGCCGCATATTCCCAATCCTGCCGACATCATCGTCTCCCATCGCTTTGCCAAGCTGGTCAAGGCACTGTCTGCTAAGTTCCAGTACGTCATCTTCGATGCTCCTCCGGTCGGCACCTTCATCGATGCTGCCGAGATTGCCAGCCTGACCGACGGCGCGCTGTTCGTGGTGCGCGAGGACTTTACCAAGCGCGAAGAGGCGCTCAACGCTATCGCCCAGCTTAAGAAGTCCGAGAAGGTCAAGCTCATCGGTACCGTCATGAATTACTGTGAGACCGAGACCAGCGAGTACTATTATTCTTACTACACCAAGGACGGTAAGAAGGTTAAGAAGGGCTCCGACGATCAGGGCACTTCCAAAAAGGGCATCTTCACCAACCGAGCAAACGTTTAGTTGATTAAGGCTGACCTATGCGTGACATTCATTGCCATATCTTGCCGGGTGTAGACGACGGCGCCGCCGATCTCGAAGAGAGCTTGGCGATGCTCGAGGCTGCCAAGCGGGCCGGTGTAACCAGAATCGTTTGCACTCCTCACTGCCGTGATCCCTATTTTGATTACGACAAGATGTGGGATGCCTTTGAGCTGCTGCGCGATAACGCTGACGGTTTTCCGCTCCAGATGGGCTTCGAGGTCAACCATCGAAAGCTCGTTGAGCTTGGTATCGATGCCGCGGATCACTTGCATTTCGATGGGACCAACGAGTTTCTGCTCGAGCTTTCGACGCATGCCGATGCGTATGCGTTTAGAGAGTACGAGAACACGATTTACGATTTGCAGTGCCGTGGCTATCAGGTGATCATCGCTCATCCTGAGCGCTATCGTGCGGTTCAAAAGGATGTAAGCGTGGCGGAGCGCCTGGTCGATATGGGCTGCAAGCTGCAGGCTTCGGCGGACTTTATTGCCGGCGGTCGCTTTGGTCGCGAGAAAAAGCCGGCACAGCGCCTGTTCGATCAGAACCTGTACAGCTTCATCGCGAGCGATGCCCATAACGTGGGTCATTACGACTGTCTGGCGAAGGCTCGCGCGAAGTTTAGCGTGCGCGGAGCTCATTTTCGCTAAAATCTGTCCCTAACGTTCGCGTTGAATGAAAGGGCAGCTATGGATATCCAACTTAAGACGGGATGCTTTGACGACGCGGCGTTGGTGCGCCGCGTCGTTTTTATGGACGAGCAGGGCTACGAGAATGAGTTCGACGCTATCGACGAGGATCCGAACTGCATTCATGTGACACTCTATGTAGACGGCGAGCTTGCCGGCTGCTCGCGCGTGTTTCCCGAGGAACTGGAGTACGCGGCAGATGCCGAAGCCCCAGTTTTGCCGGCGTGCGACTTGGACGAAGGCGTCGCGGCGGGGGAGACCTACATTATGGGGCGCGTGGCCGTGCTGCCGAGCATGCGCCGTCGCGGTTTGGCGAGCAAGATTGTCGAGGCCAGTGATACGTGCGCGCGTGATGCCGGCTCCAAGCTCATTAAGCTGCACGCGCAGGAATACGTGCTACCACTCTATGCCAAGGCGGGTTACACGCAGATTGCCCCGGTGGACTACGAAGACGAGGGCCAGCCCCATGTTTGGATGGCCAAGCGCGTAGATGGCAGATAGGGACGTTCCTTTCCTGCCGGCAGTCGGGGACACTCCTTGGCAATTGGTGCATCAGAGCGTTTGGACATACAGTTTTTCGATTCCGTATGTATATATGCGCGCTAATGGGTTATAAAATCTAAGTCTGAACATAGCAGGTCTGCAATGCGGCTCGGGCAACCGGGCCGTTTTTGCGGACGGGGGTAGCGCGAAAGGACTGCACATGCGTCAATTTAAGACCGAGAGCAAAAAACTGCTCGACCTCATGATCAACTCCATCTACACCAATAAGGAAATCTTCCTGCGCGAGCTTATCTCCAACGCGAGCGATGCCGTCGACAAGCTCAACTTTAAGAGCCTGCAGGATCCGAGTGTCAAGCTCGACCAGGGCGACCTGGCCATCCGTGTTTCCTTTGATAAAGATGCCCGTACCATCACCATTTCGGATAACGGTATCGGCATGACCGCCGAGGAGCTCGAGCGCAACCTGGGCACCATCGCCCATTCCGGCTCCGAGGAGTTTAAGACTGAGAACGCCGAGCAGCAGGGTTCCGATGTCGACATCATCGGTCAGTTTGGCGTGGGCTTCTACTCTGCCTTTATGGTTGCCAGCCACGTAAAGGTTGTCAGCCGCGCCTATGGCGAGGACACCGCTCACGTGTGGGAGTCTGATGGTCTTGAGGGTTACACCATCGAAGACGGCGAGCGCGCCGAGCACGGCACCGATGTCATCCTGACGCTGCGCGAGAACGAGAAGCTCGACGCCGACGGCGAGGCCGAGACCTACGATCGCTTCCTGACCGAGTGGGGCCTCAAGAGCCTGATTCAGCAGTACAGCAACTATGTGCGCTACCCGATTCAGATGATGGTGAGCAAGAGCCGCCAGAAACCCAAGCCCGAGGACGCCGGCGACGACTACAAGCCCGAGTACGAGGACTACCAGGAGCTCGAGACCATCAACTCCATGACGCCGATTTGGAAAAAGCGCAGCTCCGACGTTGAGCAGAAGGATTACAACGAGTTCTACAAGTCCACGTTCCACGACTTTGACGATCCCGCGCGCACTATCAGCTTCCATGCCGAGGGTACGCTTGAGTACGATGCGCTGCTGTTTGTGCCGGGTCGCGCCCCGTTCGATCTGTACAGCAAGGACTACGAGAAGGGCCTGGCGCTCTACAGTTCCAACGTGCTGATTATGGAGAAGTGCGACGACTTGCTGCCCGACTACTACAACTTTGTGCGCGGTGTCGTGGACTCTGCCGACGTGACGCTCAATATTTCGCGTGAGACGCTGCAACAGAACCGTCAGCTCAAGGCCATTGCCAAGCGTGTCGAGAAGAAGATCACTGCCGATCTTGAGGACATGCGCGACAACGACCGCGAGGCCTACGAGAAGTTCTTTGAGAACTTTGGCCGCGGCCTTAAGTACGGCATCTACTCGAGCTATGGCATGAAGGCCGATGAGCTCGCCGACCTGCTACTGTTCTGGTCTGCCAAGGAGCAGAAGATGATTACCCTGGCCGAGTATGCCAAGGGCATGCCCGAGGATCAGAAGGCCATCTACTACGCCGCCGGCGACTCGCGTGAGCGCTTGGCCAAGATGCCCGTGGTAAAGGGCGTGCTCGAGCGCGGCTATGACGTGCTGTTGCTGACGCAGGATGTGGATGAGTTCACGTTCCAGGCTATGCGTGAGTACGTTGCCGCCGATATGCCTAAGATCTACGAGGACGACGCCGCCCGCGAGGCTGCCGAGAAGGCCGTTGCCGACGGTGCCGAGCCCGAGGTCGAGGATCGTCATCTGGAGCTCAAGAACGTTGCGACCGGTGATCTTGACCTGGCGACCGAGGACGAGAAGAAGGAGGCCGAGGACGCCACCAAGGAGAACGAGGACCTCTTTAGCGCTATGAAGGAGGCGCTCGGTGACAAGGTCGAGAAAGTTGCCGTCTCCGCGCGCCTGACCGATGCCCCCGCTTGCATCACCACCGAGGGCCCGCTTTCGCTTGAGATGGAGAAGGTGCTCCAGAAGGGACCCGAGGGCGCGCCCGACGGCATGCCCAAGAGCCAGCGCGTGCTCGAGCTCAACGCCAAGCACCCGGTCTTCGACAAGCTTGTCGCTGCCCAGAAGGCAGGCGACGCCGACAAGATCAAGCAGTACTCCGGTCTGCTCTATGACCAGGCTCTGCTGGTCGAGGGCATTCTCCCCGAGGACCCCGTTGCCTTCGCGGCGGCTGTCTGCAACCTGATGTAGTTCGGGGATACGGCACCGTAACTAGATTAGAACGAGAGTGGATAATCTCCCACTTTTGGCTCGAATGCGGGCTTGAAGTGGGAGATTTTCCACTCTCGTTTCCTTTTGAATGATCCCTTGGGGACGGAGGAAAGCGGATCACCAGATCAGGCCGACCCCCTCGGTGATCCGTTTTCCTCCGTCCCCAAGGGATCAATTATTTGTCGGGGTTGTGGTTTTGCGACCTGCTGAAATTAAAGATACTGTACAACTGTACGCTAACTCATCTTCGTAGTATATTGCTACCCGCAAAACTCGATACCATTGTGCGCCGAGACGCTAAAGCGCCTACGTACAATGGTTTTTGATAGTACGATTTGATTCAACGACAGGATGGATGGTCCAAGCGTGAGTCTCGGCAGCAAACTATCCAACGCAAAGGTCTCCTTTGCGATATTCAAGCGCGACATTAAGCGACTTCTTGTGAACCCCGTCGCCTTGGTGGTTACCCTGGGCGTGTGCGTTATCCCCTCGCTGTATGCCTGGTACAACATCGTGGCAAACTGGGATCCGTACGGAAACACCCAAGGCATCAAGATTGCTATCGCCAACAACGATCGAGGCACCCAAAACGACTTGGTGGGTGAGCTCAACGCTGGCGACAAAGTGGTCGACCAGCTCAAGGAGAATCATCAGTTGGGCTGGACGTTCGTCGACTCGACGGCCGATGCCAAGGAGGGCGTCGAGAGCGGCGAGTACTATGCCGCTATCGTGATTCCCAAGAACTTCTCGGATAACCTGGTTTCGATGCTCGACGGCAACTACCATCAGCCCAAGCTCACGTACTACGTCAATGAGAAGAAGAGCGCCATTGCGCCCAAGGTTACCGATACCGGTGCAAACACCATCGAGGAGCAGATCAACTCGGAATTTGTCTCTACGGTAGGCAAGACTGTTGCCGGTATCGCCAAGGATGCCGGTGTCGATTTAAAGGACAAGGCAACCCAGACTCAGGACTCGCTGGCAAGTTCGGTGTCCGAGGCGTTCGACACCTTGGACGAGGTGCGCGATTCGATTGGCGATATGAATGCCGCCATCGATAAGACGAGTGGCGCTATCGCCTCGGCTGATGCGGCACTTGCCGGCTTGCAAGGCCAGGCACCGTCGCTGACGCAGGCGATCTCCCAGGGCAACGACCTGCTGAGCGAAGCTCGCACCACGGCGGGCAACTCTATCGCCTCGCTCTCCAAGGCGCTCTCGGAAGGCAGCCTTGCGCTCACCAAGACGTCGGCCTCTGCGAACGCTGCCATCGGCAAGCTGACGGGCGCGGTCACATCTACGACCACCCGTATCGACAACTCGCTCGAGTCTCTCCAGGCGACGATCGATCACAATAAGGCCGTTATCGGGCACTTGGAGATTCTCGTTAATGACACGTCGACAGGTTCCGAGGAAATTGACGCGCGCATTGTATCGACCATCGATTCGCTTCGCGAGCAAAACCAGAAGCTGCAGAGCATCAAGGATGGCCTTTCTGCACAGTCGAGCGCCATGGCAAACGACGCTACGGCAATCTCGAACGCGAGCAACGCACTCAACGCGGCAATTCAGACCGGTACGGCTAACCTCGGTCAGGCTCAGACCGATCTGGGTCAGAACGCACTTCCGAAGGCTTCGAGCGCGCTTGACTCCTTTGCCGCCGTTTCGGGCGATTTGACCGGCATTGTGTCGGGTATGACCCCCACGATAGCGAGCGCGCGCGGCACGCTGGCGCAGCTCGACGCCACGCTCAAGCAGGCAAAGACCACGCTGTCCCAAACCGACGCCTCCCTTGCCAAGGTTCAGGACAAGCTCGCGACCGCCGCCAATGACATTGCGGCGCTGCAGACCTCTGAGTCTATGGGCGAGTTAGCCGACCTCATGGACGTCGACGTCAATGACGTGGCAGATTTCATGGCATCTCCGGTTGAGCTGACGTCCAAGTCAATCTATCCGGTCAAGAGCTTTGGCTCGGGCATCGCGCCCTTCTACACCAATCTGGCGCTGTGGGTAGGCGGCTATGTGCTCATCGCTATCTATAAACTCGAGGTCGACCGCGAGGGCATCGGTAGCTTTACGGCGCGTCAGGGCTACTTTGGCCGCTGGCTGCTGCTGGTGATCCTGGGTGCGTTGCAGGCCATCATCGTTACGGTGGGAGATCTGGTCATTGGCGTTCAGTGCGTCAATCCGCTGCTCTTTGTACTGGGCGGCATCGCTATTTCGTTCACCTACGTCAACATCATCTATGCGCTGTCCACCACGTTTAAGCATATCGGTAAAGCCATTGGCGTCATCCTCGTCATTGTGCAGATCCCCGGCTCGTCGGGCATGTATCCCATCGAGATGATGCCCGGCTTCTTCCAATGGCTGCATCCGCTGCTGCCCTTCACCTATGGCATCAACCTGCTGCGCGAGACCGTCGGTGGCATGTATTCGTTCAACTACCTGTTCAACCTGTGCATCCTGGGCGTGTTCCTTGCCATCGCACTCTTTATTGGCTTGCAGCTGCGTCCGCTGCTGCTCAACCTCAACCTGCTCTTTGACAAGCAGCTTTCCACGACGGGCCTCATGATCTGCGAGTCCAACGACCTGCCGCGCCAGCGCTATTCGCTGCGCACGGCCATGCGCGTCATGCTCGATTCGGATTCGTACCGTCGCGAGCTGCTCGATCATGCCGTGGCGTTTGAGCATCGCTACCCGTACTACATCAAGGGCGGTTTTGCCGCCGTGGTAGGCGTGCAGGTTCTGCTCTTTGTGCTTTCGACGGTGCTCGATATCGACAATAACGGCAAGATCATCCTGCTCGTTATCTGGATCATTTCGGTTATCGCCATCTGCGGCTGGCTCATCAACATCGAATACATCCGTGCGAGCCTCAATACCCAGATGCGTATCTCGGCGCTTTCGGACGAGGACCTTCGCCGCGAGATGCGCGAGCACACGGCTGCCATCCCTGCCGCCCGTCGCATGTTTGGTCTCAACGCCAGCGAGCGTGGCGCCAAGGGAGGCGAACAGCCTACGAGCCGTCTGTCGCATATCGGTGCGCATCGTAAGGCTCAGGGCAGCGACAGCACAGCTACAAATGATGGAGATACCACCCTGCTTGGCAAGCACTCTAAAGGAGGTGAGGCATAAATGAAGAACATCCTGCACCTGTTTAAGCGTGATGTCCAAAACGTGTCTCGCTCCGTGATCGGCATGGTCGTCGTGATGGGCCTCATTATCGTGCCGTGCCTGTACGCGTGGTTTAACATCGCCGGCAGCTGGGATCCGTACGGCAATACCGGCAACCTTAAGATTGCAGTGGTCAACACCGATGAGGGCTACGAGAGCGACCTGATTCCCGTCGAGATCAACGTGGGCGAAAACGTGACGGCGACCCTGCGCGGTAACGAGAACTTTGACTGGGTTGTCCTCAACGACCGCGATAAGGCGATTGAGGGCGTTAAGTCGGGCACATACTATGCCGCCGTCGTTATCCCCAAGACGTTTAGCGCCGACATGATGACGCTTTTCTCGACCAACGTGAAGCACGCCGACATCGAGTTCTACGAAAACCAGAAGGCTAACGCCATCGCCCAGATCGTGACCGAAAAGGGTTCGAGCGCCGTCCAGAGCCAGGTGAATGAGACCTTTACCAAGACCATCACGACCATCGGCCTTAAGACCGTGTCCAGCCTGCTCGATTACATGAGCACCGATCAGGTCAGCAGCTTTATCGCCAACCTGTCCTCGACACTGGGCGATTCGGTCGAGGACCTGCAGGACGTTCAAGCCAACGCGACTTCGCTGGCGGGCATTTTGAGCTCGACCTCCGATTCGTTGACGTCGGCGAGCGGTATGCTCCAGCAGACGGGTAAGGTCGATGAATCTACCAAGCAGTTGATGGAGCACGCCGAGAGCGGCATTAGTGATTCCAAGGAAGCACTCAAGGCCGCCAACGACGCCATCAACGCCGCGATTGACGGAAGTGCGGGCTCGTTTGACAACGTGTCCGCCGAGCTCGCGAAGGCTTTCGACGCCGCAAACAAGCATGTCAACGTTACGGTGACCCAGCTCAACGAAGCCGCGTCGGCACTCGAATCGCGCGCCAAGGAAATCGACGACACGGCCGACCAGCTCCGCAGCTTTGCCGATCAGGTGAGTGACGAAAAGCTCCAGGACAGCCTCAAGTCTGTGGCTACATCGCTGGGCAGGATCGCGACGGAGTATCGTAACAATGCCAACGACCTGAGGGCAACCGCAAAGTCCCTTTCCGACAGCATGGCAGAGGTCAACAGCACGCGTGCCGAGGTCGACCAGGCCATCGCCGATGCCAAGGCGGGCATCTCGGGCGCTAAGTCCGACTACGATTCCACGTTCTCGGTCAAGGCCAAGGAGCTCAAGAAAACTATTTCGGGCGTTCTGGATTCGCTCGACGGCGTCTCGGGCGACCTGGATAGCGCTGTTGCCGGCCTGACCGACGCATCCGGTTCGCTGGCAAAGGGTCTCTCCAAGGCCGCAAAGCTGGTCAACAAGGCTTCCGATCAGCTGGGCGAGGCGTCGGACAAGATCAGCGCGTTCAAGGACGAGCTCGACGGCGCCCTGATGTCGGGTGACCTGGCGACGATCAAGACGATGATCGGCAACGACCCCGAGGGCCTGGCCGTGTCGCTTTCCGGCCCCGTTGCGCTCGACCGCAAGCCGGTCTATCCGATCCGCAACTACGGTTCGGCCATGGCGCCGTTCTATACGATTCTGTCGCTCTGGGTCGGCTCGATCGTACTGGCGGCCATGATGAAGGTCTCGGTTGACGACGAGCTCATCAACGAGCTCATCCCCGTACGCCTGCACGAGATCTATCTGGGCCGTTACCTGTTCTTTGGCGGTTTGGCCCTGCTGCAGGCAACGCTCGTGTGCGCGGGCGACATTCTGTTCTTTGGCATTCAGTGCGACAACCCGCTGCAGTTTGTGCTGGCGGGCTGGGTCGCGAGTCTCGTGTTCTCCAATATCGTCTACACGCTTACGGTTTCGTTTGGCGATATCGGCAAGGCGCTCGCCGTCGTGCTGTTGGTCATGCAGGTCGGCGGTTCGGGCGGCACGTTCCCCATCGAGATGACCGGCCCCGTGTTCCAGGCGATCTATCCGTTCCTGCCGTTTACTCACGGCATCAACGCCATGCATGCCGCCATGGCTGGCGCCTACCATATGGAGTACTGGGTTGAGCTGGGTATTCTGGCGAGCTATCTGATTCCGTCGCTGGCCCTGGGCGTCGTCTTCCGCCGTCCGGTCATCAAAGCCAACGACTGGATTATCGAAAAGCTGGAATCAACAAAGCTTATTTAGTTACGCGGTTTTACCAAACCGCGTAACGGCTCGACGCTGCAAACGTCCCTAAGCGGCAATCTGACGTTCAATTTCAAGGGCGCGACCAGAAGGTCAGCGCCCTTTCATTTCACGTCACCTTGCTCGCTTAGGGGCGTTTTCGCTGACGTTGCCGGAACATCGAGGTTTTCTGTACCGACGCTTTAGCGTAGTGAATTGCGTGGGTTACTTGGTTGTTGCTACAGTAGCGGGGCGTGCCGGGGGTCCGGTGCGCCCCGTTTTATTTGACCATGAGGCGGCACGCGGCCATGCACGTGCGGACACCACGCCCAGACTGAGCGCGAGGATGCCCTATGGCTCAGAATGCCGTTGATGAAATCGAAAACATGCCCGATAGCCCTGTAGCGCGCGAAGACCTGGGTGCCGGCGGCACCTCCCGCGGCGCCGGCGCGCGTTCTCCGTTCTTCTGGAAGGTCTTGCTGCTTTCGGTGGCGGTCATCTGGGGCTATTCCTTTACCACCATGAAAGATGCGCTCGATACCATTCCGGTGTTCGAGCTGGTCTACGTTCGCTTTCTCCCGGCGTCACTGGTTATGTTTGCTATTTTCCATAAGCGCATCATCGCTCATTTCAATGCCCGCAACCTGATCGTCGGGCTGGGCATGGGTGCGCTCATGTGGGGAGCATACGGACTGCAAACGATTGGCCTGGCGCAGACCACGGCAGGCAAGAGTGCATTTTTGACGGGCACGTACTGTATCCTTGTGCCGTTTGCCAGCTATGTCCTGAGCGGCGAAAAGCTCACCCGCTATAACCTGGGTGCGGCACTGCTGTGCCTGGCGGGCATTGGCCTGGTGGCACTCGATAGCGTCGAGTTCAATGCCGGCGATGTTATTACCTTGGGCGGCGCGATCTTCTTCGCCATCCAGATGGCGGTGACTGCCAAGTACGGTCGCAAGATGGACATCAACGTCATCACGTTTTGGATGTTTGTGGGCAATGGCGTGCTGAGCCTGATCTCGTCGCTGCTATTCGAGACCCAGGCGCCTCTGTCCGTGTGGACGCCGAGCTTTATCTGTGTGATGGCGTTTCTCTCGGTGGGCTGCACATGCGTGGCTCTGCTCATCCAAAACGTCGGCCTGGCGCATGTCCCGGCTTCGACGGGCTCGCTGCTCCTTTCGATGGAGTCGCCTTCGGGTGTGCTGTTCTCGGTGCTGCTGATGGGGGAGGCGCTCACCTCGCGCCTGCTTGCCGGCTTTGTGCTTATCTTCCTGTCGATTATCTTGAGCGAGACTCACTTCGATTTTTTGCGTCGAAAGCCGCGCCCGCAATTGTAAACAACTTGTTGCGCCGCCCTCCTGGGGCGGCATTTTTTATGCCTCGACCTTAAAGTTGTACCTTGCGCTTTACGCTATCAAAGTGCTTACTGCAAAAACGTTACTGGAGGGCATTTATGGCACCAGCTCAGTCCGATCTTCAACCGCAATCAGCGCCCAAGGCCACCGCGGCGGCGCAGGCCGCTATCGGTGACGGTCTTGTTGCAGAAGCTCAGGCGTTTGCCAACGAGCTTGCCGCATGGCGCCATGATCTCCATCAAACGCCTGAGCTCGGTAACAACCTTCCGCAGACGTCCGCCTTTATCCAGGCGCGTCTGGACGAGATGGATATTCCCTATGCCGTGCTTGTTGACGGCACCTGTGTCGTTGGCCTAATCGGTGCCGGCGCGGCAGCTGCTGCTCGGGGTAACGGTACGTGCACGGACAAACAGGCCGGTACGGTCATCATGCTCCGTGGCGACATGGATGCCCTGCCTGTTGCTGAAGAGTCAGGCGAGCCTTTCGCCTCTACGAACGGCTGCATGCACGCATGCGGACACGATATGCACGCGACGGCGCTGCTTGGTGCGGCGCGCCTGCTCAAGGCCCGCGAGTCCGAGCTTGTCGACGCCAACGCCACGATTAAGTTGCTGTTCCAACCGGGCGAGGAAACTTTTGAGGGTGCCCGCGCCGCCATCGCCGACGGTCTGCTGCAGAACCCGCGTCCCCAGGCCGCCTTCGCCATGCACGTTAACAGCCAATCGCCGCTTGGCCTGGTGCTCTACGGCAGCCCGGCGCTCTCGGGCGTGTACGGTTTTCGCATCACGCTTCAGGGCAAGGGCGGCCATGGCTCGAGCCCCGAGATCTGCATCGACCCCATCACGGCCGGCGTGCATGTGCACCTGGCGCTTCAGGAGCTTATCTCCCGTGAGGTGCCGGCGGCCAAGGAGGTCGCGCTTACCGTGGGTAAGTTCGCTGGCGGCTTGGCGGCCAACGTCATCCCCGACACCTGCGTGCTCGAGGGAACGTTGCGCGGCTTCGACGTCGAGCTCATGGAGCACCTCAAGACCCGCATCGCCGAGGTCGTCAACGGTGTGGCCGCAACGTATCGCACGCCGGCGACTATCGAGACGCTTTCGGATGTTCCGCCGCTGGTACTCGACGACGGCATGACGCAGGCGTCGCTTGGCTACGTGGGCGCGGTGCTGCCCAAGTCCGCCTTCCTGCCGCTGTTCCACGCCATGGCGAGCGAGGACTTCGCGTTGATCTCGAGCGAGATCCCGAGTGCGTACTTTACCGTGGGCGCTGCCGTGACTGATACGGACGAGCATTTTGCTCAGCATCATCCCAAGGCACGTTTTAGCGATGCCGAGCTTCCCCTTGGCGCCGCGGCCTATACCGCCGTCGCTTTGGGCTATATCGCCGACCACCGGTAGCACCCAACCTTGCCTTTCAAGCCTGCGGGCATGGCCGTAAGGCCTATGCCCTTGTCTTTCAAGGCAATCTTGGGCACTACCGGCGCCCGGCGCCGGCTATTCGTTTGTTAAATAAGGAGCAGTATGTCCCAGCAGCGTAAGTTCTTCCCCGGCTGGCTCGTTGTGACCTCCGGCTTCGTGATCATGGCCACGTGCTACACGATTTTCGTCAACTGCATGAGCCTGTTCCGGCCGCTGATCGTCAGCGACCTGGGCATTTCCCTTGCGCAGTACAACATCTCCAATGCCATCTCCACCGTGGTGAGTGTCGTGGGTTCGCTCGTTATCGGCCATGTTGCCGATAAGGTGAGTGGCCGCGTATTGGGCTCGCTCACCGTTATCGCTACCTCGGCGGTGCTTGCCGGCATGAGCTTTGTCGGTGAGCTGTGGCAGGTCTACGTGCTCTTTGCCGTCTCGGGCTGCTTTGCTGTGGCCTCGACCCGTCTGCTCATTAGCCTGGTGACCGCCAACTGGTTTACCGCCAAGCGAGGCCTTGCCATCTCCATCGCACTTTCGGGCTCGGGCTTTGGCGGAGCCATTCTCTCGCCGATCGTGAGCTCGCTTATCGTGAGTGTGGGCTGGCGCTCTGCGTTCCTGGTACTCGCTGCCGTCTGCATTGTGGCGGCACTGCCCATCACGGCCTATTCCTTCCGCACCAAGCCTTCTGAGATCGGCCTTAAGCCGCTCGGCGAGAACCCGGGCGATCCGTCCATCTCGACGGCTGGCGACAAGGACGAGCACACGGCGCCCGAGGTTAGCGTCGGCTGGTCTCGTATCAAGAAGAGCCCGGCGTTTTGGCTGCTTGTCGTTGCCTTCCTCTTTATGGGCTTGGTCAATGGCGCCATCCTGCCCAACCAGGTTACCAACATGACGAGTGTTACCGTCAACGGTGCCAAGATCGTCACGGGCGGCCACGATCCCATGTGGGCGGGTACCGTGCTTTCGGCCTATATGGTCACCGTCGTTATCGCCAAAATTTCGCTCGGTGCGATCTATGACCGCTTTGGCCTGCGCTTTGGCAATATCCTTGGCTCCGTTGCGTGCATTATCGCCTGCGTGGCGCTGTGCTTCCCGACGACGGACCTCGGTCCTATAGTCGCCGCTGTGAGCTTTGGTATCGGAACGTGCATGGGCACCATCACGCCCACGATCGCGGCTTCCAAGCAGTTTGGCATGGCCGACCTTGGCAAGGTCACGGGAACCATCACCTCGCTCGAGATGGTCGGCGGCACCGTAGGTGCCATTGTCTCGGGCGTGCTGTTCGATGCCACGGGCTCCTTTGCGAGCACCTGGATCGTGTGCCTGGCGTGCTCCGTGGTCATGCTCGTGTTCCTGCTGGCATCCGAGCCCATCGCCGCCAAGCTGCGCGCGAGCGTGGCGGGGGAGTAGACGTCCGTCGCTCTTTTCTGTTTGCCCTGTTCTGTCCGTGGCCGCCTTGGAAGCCGAATGGATGCTCGTACCATCATTCGGTTTCCAAGGCGGCCACGGGCCTACGAAATGGTCCCTTTTCCTCCGTCCCCAACAGATCACGTGATCCGAAGGGGACGGAGGAAAACGGATCACAAACAGCGGCGGCGCGTCTGGCCGAACGAGTCCCCATACCCTCGTTCGGTCAGACGCGCCGCCGCGTTGCTGCTTTGTGCCGTATAATGACCATTACCTATGACGCGATACAAAAGAAAGGTGTTTGCCCATGCAGGCACAGAAGGCGGAGGGAACCCGCGACCTTATCGGCGCCGAGATGCGCGCCTGGCAAAAGATGCAGCAGATTGCGGCCGGCGTGTTCGAGCCGTTTGGTTTTAAACCCATCGAGACACCCGCGATCGAGCAGGTGGACGTGTTTGTCCACGGCATCGGCCAGTCGACCGACGTCGTGCGCAAGGAAATGTTCCGCGTGTTCAGCGGTGCCAACCTGGAGCGCGTCTTTACCGAGGGCACCGACACCAAACTCAAGCCCAAGCAGCGCCTGGCGCTTCGCCCCGAGGGCACGGCCGGCGTGGTGCGCGCTGTCGTCGAGAACAATCTGGTGCCCCAGGGCTCCACGCCGTTTAAGGCGTACTACGCCGAGGCCATGTTCCGCGGCGAGCGTCCCCAGAAGGGCCGCCTGCGCCAGTTCCACCAGGTGGGCATCGAGTGGCTCGGCGCTCCCGATCCGGCGGCAGACGCCGAGTGCATCATCATGCTCATGGAGTTCTACAAGCGCCTGGGCTTCGATCTTTCCAAGCTTCGTCTGCTCATCAACTCGATGGGTGACGCCCAGTGCCGTCCGGCTTATCGCGAGCAGGTTAAGCAGTTCATTCTCGATCACGCTGACGAGATGTGCGACGAGTGCCGCGAGCGCGCCGAGCTTAACCCGCTGCGCGCCTTCGACTGCAAGAACGACCACTGCCGCGAGATCATGGCCGAGGCTCCGCTGATGGGTGACAACCTGTGCGACGAGTGCCGCGAGCACTACGAGCAGGTCAAGCGCTATCTGGATGCCGCCGGTATCGAGTATGTCGAGGATCCCACCTTGGTGCGCGGCCTGGACTACTACACCCGTACTGTCTTTGAGGTCGAGGCCCCTGGCGCCGGCGTCGGCTCCATCGGTGGCGGCGGCCGCTATGACGGCCTGGTCGAGCTCGAGGGTGGCAGGCCCACGGCGGGCGTCGGCTTTGCCGTTGGTTTTGAGCGCGCCCTGCTGGCCCTGCAGGCCTTTGGCAACGATTTGGGTGCCGATGAGGCCCCGTGCGTCTATGTCGCCAACGCCGGCAAGGAGCTGCGCCAGAACGTCTTTGCCATCACGCAGGAGCTTCGCGCCGCAGGTATCGTGACCGAGGCCGACTATCAGGGCCGTTCGCTCAAGGCCCAGTTTAAGCAGGCCGACAAGGTGGGCGCTAAGCTCATTTTGGTCCTGGGCGGCGACGAGCTTGCCGCTGGCAAGGTCAAGGTGCGCGACATGGAGAGCCATGACGAGGTACTGGTCGATCTGGCCAACGTGGTCGAGGCGGTTCGCGAGCGCCTGTAGCGCATCTTTTTGAGCTGCGGGCCTGCTAACGTGCCCTGCTCATGGAGAGCGATTGTTACGGGGGTGTTTCGCTTTTATGCGGAATGCCCCCGTTTGTGTATGCCGTCCACCGAGAAATACGACCATTTAGGGCAAAAACCCTTGCAATGCAGAAAATACTTTTGTGTGGTAAAGCGCAATCAGTGTCGAAAGTATTTCTCAAGCGCCTATAATGAATACCGCATGTTACGTGCATAGAAGGAGGAATGGGAGGAAACGTGGCTGAGAACCTAAGCAACCAGTCTGTACCCGAAGCCGCGGCGCGCGTCGCTGCCGTGGTCAACCGCCTCGTTAACCGAATCGGCTCGAATGCCGAGTCCAGGGAGCGTCTCGCCGAGATCGAGATCCCCGAGGAGCTGCGCGATGATCTGGCGCTGTTCCTGCGCCTGGAGCGTCGTGTGCTTAGCGAGTATGATCCCGAGATCGCGGACCTGTTCGACAAGATTCTGTCGGCCGAGATTGTGGCCAATGCCGGTAACCCCGGCAGCCGTGCTGCCGACGAGGCCGTCGACGAGCAGGGCGTGCCTACTGCCGATGAGTCCACCGCCGTGGCATTCCGTGAGGTCGTCGATCTGATCGACAGCCTGCCGCTCGATAAGCAGCAGGTCATCGTTCGCGCCTTTACGAGCTTCTTCCACCTGGCAAACCTGTCGGAGGAGAATTACCGCGTGGCGCAGCTGCGCGAGCGCGAGGCCGGTGCGTCGACCGATACCGAGGTCGATCCCGCCAACGAGCTCACCGTTGCCTATCACCAGCTGGTAGACGAGATGGGTGTCGAGGGTGCCAACGAGCTGCTCGGCAAGCTTGAGTTCCATCCCGTCTTTACCGCGCATCCCACCGAGGCCCGTCGTAAGGCCGTCGAGGGCAAGATTCGCCGTATCTCCAACCTGCTGGAGGAGCGTCCGCGTCTGGGCGGCTCCGACCTGGTGGAGAACGAGCGCCATATGCTGCAGGAGATCGACGCCCTGGTGCGTACGAGCCCCATCGCGCTCAAGAAGCCCACGCCGGTCGAGGAAGCCGATACCATCATCGACATCTTCGATAACACGCTGTTTGACGTCATCCCCGTTATCTATCGTCGTTTTGACGATTGGGTGCTGGGCGACAAGGCCGGTACTGTGCCGCCGCTGTGCCCGGCGTTCTTCCATCCCGGCAGCTGGATCGGTTCCGACCGCGACGGTAACCCCAACGTCACCGCCAAGGTGAGCCGTGAGGTCGCCGCCAAGTACTTTACGCACATGGTGCTCAAGCTCGAGGACAAGTGCCGCCGCATCGGCCGCAACCTCACGCTCGAGGCCACCTACAGCAAGCCTTCTGCCGAGCTCATTAACCTGTGGAACCATCAGGTCGAGATGAGCCCTCGGTACACGGCCCGCGCCGAGCTGATCTCCGAGCACGAGCCGCATCGCGCCGTCATGCTCGTCATGGCCGACCGCCTGAACGCCACCGTGCGCCGCATCACCGACACCATGTACCACAGCGCCGATGAGTTCCTGGAGGACCTGCGCGTCGTCCAGCGCTCGCTGGCCGCCTGCGGTGCCGTCCGTGCTGCCTACGGCCCGGTCCAGACCATCATCTGGCAGGTCGAGTCCTTCGGCTTCCACATGGTCGAGATGGAGTTCCGTCAGCACTCGGTGGTGCACGCTCGCGCCCTCAAGGATATCCACGAGAACGGTATCCATGGCGACCTGCAGCCCATGACGCGCGAGGTCATCGATACCTTCCGCGCTATCGGCTCCATTCAAAAGCGCTACGGCAAGAAGATGGCGCACCGCTACATCATCTCGTTCACTAAGAGCGCCCAGCATGTGGCCGATGTCTTTGAGCTTGCCCACCTGTCCTTTGCGCACGAGGAGGATGTCCCCGAGCTCGACGTGATCCCGCTGTTCGAGCAGCTCGAGGACCTCGAGGGCTGCGTCGACGTGCTCGACCAGATGCTTACGCTGCCCGTGGTGCAGAAGCGCCTTGCCCAGACCAACCGCCGCATGGAGGTCATGCTGGGCTACTCCGACTCCTCAAAGGATGCCGGTCCTACCACGGCCATGCTCGCGCTGCACTCCGCACAGGAGCGTATTGCCAAGTGGGCCGAGAAGAACGATATCGACCTGGTGCTCATGCACGGCCGCGGCGGTGCCGTGGGCCGTGGCGGTGGTCCGGCCAACAAGGCCGTGCTGGCGCAGCCCAAGGGTTCGGTCAACTGTTTCTTTAAGCTCACCGAGCAGGGCGAGGTCATCTTTGCCCGTTACGGCAACCGCACGCTGGCTCAGCGCCATGTTGAGTCCGTTGCCGCCGCAACGCTTTTGCAGTCGGCCCCGAGTGTCGAGAAGACCAACACCGAGACCACGCAGAAGTTCTGGGATATGGCCGAGAAGCTCAACGCAGTAAGCCACGAGCGCTATCTGGACCTGCTGAACACCGAGGACTTTACGCCGTGGTTCTCGACCGTGACGCCGCTGACCGAGGTCGGCTTGCTGCCGATCGGCTCGCGTCCCGCCAAGCGCGGCTTGGGTGCCAAGTCGCTCGACGACCTGCGTACCATCCCGTGGATCTTCAGCTGGAGCCAGGCGCGCATTAACCTGGCCGCTTGGTACGGTCTGGGCACCGCCTGCGAGCAGCTGGGCGATCTTGACCAGCTCAAGGCTGCCTACCAGGAGTGGCCGTTCTTCCGCACCTTTATCGACAACATCGAGATGTCGATCGCCAAGACCGACCAGCGCATCGCCAAGATGTATCTGCACCTGGGCGACCGCCAGGATCTGTCCGAGAAGGTCTTTACCGAGATGCAGCTCACCCGTAAGTGGGTCCTTGCCATCGTCGGTGATGAGTGGCCGCTGCAGCGCCGCCGCGTGCTCGGCTGCGCCGTTCGCGTGCGTAACCCCTACGTCGACGCCCTGTCCATCGCCCAGGTCCGCGCCCTTCGCGAGGTGCGTATGAACCAGGACGAGATGGCCGAGGAGAAGAAGGCCGAGTACATGAGCCTGATTCTTTCGACTGTGACCGGCGTCTCGGCAGGATTGCAGAACACGGGGTAATCGATAGCCCTGTAGTCGTCCGGGCCCGCCATTAGTTTACTTTTAGGCACGTCCTCGGACATGCAAGAAGCCCTCGCTGCGCACTTCGTGCGGCGAGGGCTTCTTGCGTCCTGCGGAGTGTGCCTAAAAGTAAACTAATGGCGGACCCTGCGATGTCCGGTCTTCAGGGATTGGGGCTGAAGGGAATAAGGCGCGCTTCGCGCATAGCGTGGAGTGCGGCGAGGGCTTCTTGCGTCCTGCGGAGTGTGCCTAAAAGTAGACTAATGGCGGGCCCTGCGATGTCCGGTCTTCGGCGGATCAGCCGCTGGGTGAGGGTGGTGCTTGGGGCGACGTGCAAAAAACGGAGTTTTCAGCAGCCAAAGATTGATGCATAAGGCCATAGCCGGCTTTCGCTGCCTTTGTTGATGCTTTTGCACGACGATTGGGCTTTGGCGACGATCATATATGGCTGGTTTCTCGCCGCATGCTATCCAGATGGGTCGAGTCATGAGGACTATCTACCTTTTGAAAGATTTTTGGCACCAAAATCTTATCCCGCGATGCTGAATACTCGCAAAAATGCACGCTCCGGAGGGTACTACCCAGTTATGGCCAGAAATCCATGCGCCATCTTATGCAATTAATTAATGAATTTATGCAAAATGGCTTACGTGCGTACGTCTCGGACTAGATGTTTGCCTCGGCGCTGCGTAAATCATCCTGTCTATAGTGTCTTTGACAGGCGGCTGCTGTTCCGTTTGGGGTCGCGGCCGTTTTGTTGTGGGTCAAATATGAACGTTGTGTTAATGAGTCGGTGGACGGTGGTGTTTTTCGGTGAGCGGCGTATCCTTCCAACGGTTTATCTAGTGTGTCAGTTGAAAAGGAAGAGGGCGCTCGTCATTGTTTGAATGTGAACTGCCGTTTGACCACAAGACGTTGCATCTGGAGCTCGAGGATAAGAACTTCGCGGGTGTGATGGAAGGTCATCAAAACGAGTTTAAGACCACGAAATCGCAGGAAGAGCTGGTAGAGGAGTCGCTTGCCAACCCTTATGGCTCGCCGTCGCTCGAGGAGCTTTGTGCTGGCAAGAAGGATATCGTCATTATTAGCTCCGATCATACGCGTCCCGTTCCCTCGCGTGTGACCATGCCTATTCTGCTGCATCACATCCATTCCGCTGCGCCCGAGGCTCGCGTGCGCATTTTGGTTGCTACGGGTATGCATCGTCCGTCGACGCATGAGGAACTCGTCAACAAGTACGGCGAGGAGATCGTTGCCAACGAGGAAATCGTTATGCACGTCGCGACTGACGACAGCATGATGAAAAAGATCGGCACCCTGCCTTCTGGTGGCGAGTGCATCATCAACAAGATTGCCGCCGATTGCGATCTGCTGCTTGCCGAGGGCTTTATTGAGCCGCACTTCTTTGCCGGTTTCTCTGGTAGCCGCAAGTCCGTCCTGCCTGGCATCGCCAGCTACAAGACCATCATGTACAACCACAACGGTCAGTTTGTGAATGATTCCCACTCGCGTGCCGGCAACCTGTGCCACAACCACGTGAGCGAGGACATGTTTGCTGCCGCCGAGATGGCTCACCTTGCCTTTGTGCTTAACGTGGTGCTCAACGGCAAGCACGAGGTCATCGGCTCCTTTGCCGGCGACATCCACAAGGCGCACGAGGCTGGCTGCGAGTTCGTGAAGAGCCTTGCCGGCGTTGAGCCCGTCGAGTGCGAGATTGCCATTACCACCAACGGCGGCTACCCGCTCGACCAGAACATCTATCAGGCCGTGAAGGGCATGTGCTCTGCCGAGGCTACGCTTCCCGAGGGCGGCGTGATCATCGATGTCGCCGGTTGTGCCGACGGTCACGGTGGCGAGGGCTTCTATCACAACATCGCCGACAATGATCCGGCGGAGTTTGAGCGTGCCTGCATCGACCGTCCTAAGGACGAGACCCTGCCCGACCAGTGGACGAGCCAGATCTTTGCCCGCATCCTGGCGCATCACCCTGTGATCATGGTCACCGACCTGTGCGATCACCAGATGATCAAGGATATGCACATGACGCCGGTCAACACCCTCGATGAGGCGCTCAAGCTCGCCTTTGAGATGAAGGGCGCCGATGCCAAGGTGGCCGTCATTCCCGATGGCCTGGGCGTTGTCGTCGCTCAGCACTAGTACGCGGCCTAAACGAATCGTTTATAACCGACAAGAAAGATAAGGTTTTATGCTTACCAAACTCCTCTGCGAATTCGGCGCAACGGCCCTCATGATCATCTTTGGCGTGGGCGTGCACTGCGATACCGTGCTCAAGGGCACCAAGTATCAGGGCTCCGGTCATATGTTTGCCATCACCACCTGGTCTTTTGGCATCTCGGTCTGCCTGTTTGTCTTTGGCGGCGCCGTGTGCATGAACCCGGCTATGGTGCTTGCCCAGTGCATCGTAGGCCTGGTGCCGTGGAGCAGCTGCATCCCCTTCATGATTGCCGATATGCTCGGCGGCTTTGTGGGCGCTGTAATCGCTTGGCTTATGTACGCCGATGAGTTCAAGGCTTCCGAGGGCGTCGTCGACCCCATTGCCCAGCGCAACATCTTCTCGACCAACCCCACCACCGAGGGCACGAACTATGCCCGCAACTTCTTCTGCGAGGCTATCTGCACCTTTGTGTTCATCAGCGCCATCCTTGCTGCTGCTAACCGTGCTGGCGAGAACGTCCTGATGCTCGCTATCTGCGTCGGTCTGATCGTTTGGGCTGTTGGCATGGGCATGGGCGGTATCACTGGCTTCGCCATGAACCAGGCCCGTGACCTTGGTCCTCGCATGGCCTATCAGGTGCTGCCGATCAAGAACAAGGCTGACAACAACTGGAAGTACGGCCTGCTCGTTCCTGGCATCGCTCCGTTTATCGGTGCTGCTCTGGCCGCGCTGTTTGTGCATGGTTTCTTGGGCATGTTCTAGTCTGAGGCTACATAGTTGTCCGCCGTCCGCATTGGGTAACTTCCCAGCGCGTCCTCGGACATGCAAAAAGGCTCGCTGCGCACTTTGCGCGGCGAGCCTTTTTGCGTCCTGCGGAGTGCGCTGGGAAGTTACCCCATGCGGACGGCTGCGGGGTCTTTGTTGCGTTCGTACAAGCAACCCAATATATATCTGAATTTGGATGGGAGGGGCTTGTTGCTGGTAGGGGCGTTGGGCTGCTGTCGACACTTTGGGATGGATTGTGCTTTGGGTTGGGGCGGCGCTTTGAGATGAGGTCGGAACTTTGGGATGAGGGGTTTACTCAGTTGAAGAGAGGCTTAATGGCTGAGAGGTAGTCTTTGGCTACGTCGGCTTTATCTGCTTCGAAGTTGTGCCAGGCCCACCATTGGACCATTCCTACGAAGCTTGAGGCTATGTGGTGTAGTAGGAAACTGCGGTCCATGGTGCCGGCGGGGCCTGCGGGGTCGACGGGCACGGTTTCGGCTGCGCGCGACATGATGGTCTTGCGGAGGCAGTCGGCGAAGACGCGTGAGCCGGCGCCGGCTACGAGGGCTCGAACGCCCTGACGGCGCTCCCAGAGGTTGTTGAGGATATGCTCGACCTGTACGAGTGGGTCATTGAGGGGCGTACCGTCATCATCGAGGGCATGGGTGCAGATATCGCACACGAGCTCAGCGAGCAAGTCGTCTTTGCTCTTAAAGAGGCCGTAGAATGTCGCGCGGCCTACGTGGGCGCGAGCGATGATGTCGCCGACGGTGATCTTGCCGTAGTCCTCTTCGCGCAGCAGCTCGGAGAACGCCGCGACGATCGCGGCGCGGCTTTTTGCCTTGCGGGCATCCATGGCTATGCGTCTGCGTGAACGAGCAGGCAGCGGAGCGTACCGGAGCAACCCTCGTAGGGGCGCTTGCCGGCGCCGTAGCCGACGGCTTCGATGCGGTAGCGTGAGGGCAGTTGGTCGGACGTGCGCAGCGCGGTGACGATGGCGGCGCCCGTGGGCGTCACGAGCTCGCCGGCGACCGGTGCAGGCGTGAGGGCGATATTGCCCGCCTGGCACAGGTTGGCGACAGCGGGGACGGGAATGGGCATGAGGCCGTGGGCGCAGCGGATGGTTCCGTGGCCCTCGGAGAGTGACTCGACCACGATATCCTCAATACCCAGGTCGTCGAGGCAGATGGCGACCGAGCAGACGTCGACGATGGAGTCGACGGCGCCCACCTCGTGGAACATGACGGTCTCGGGCGTTTTGCCGTGGGCCTTGGCCTCGGCGGCGGCGAGCGCGGTAAAGATGGCGAGCGCACGACGCTTAGCGCCATCGCTTAGCTGCGAGCCGTCGATGATGGCGGTGACGTCCGCCAAAGAACGATGGTGATGGTGGTGGGCGTGATGATGACCCTCGTGGCCATGGCCGTGGGTCTCATGATCATGCTCATGGCAGTGCTCATGCTCGTCATGGTCATGATGGTGGTGCTCGTGCTCGTGCGTGTGCTCGGCAGCTGCTTCGTTGCCGTAGAGCCAGGCCATATCGTGATCGTGGTTCTCGAGCTCCTCTGCAAGCTGAACGTCAAAGTCGCAGGCGTCGATGCCATGCTTGTTTGCACGCGTGACGGCGATCGTAAAGCCGTCGACCGGCAGTGTGGCGAGCTGTTCGCGCAGGTGCTCCTCGCTGGCGCCCAGGTCGAGCAGGGCCGCGACAGTCATGTCGCCGCTGATGCCCGAGGTGCCGTCGATGATAAGCGTGTGCTGATGATTGGACATGGAATGCTCCTTAACGGGCGCAGGGCGTGCCGGCGTTCAGATGATTGATAAGACTTGCCTGGTAGGCGGCACCAAAGCCGTTGTCGATATTGACGACCGAAACGCCGCTGGCGCAGGAGTTGAGCATGGCGAGCAGCGCGGCTACGCCGCCGAAGCTCGCGCCGTACCCCACGCTGGTGGGAACGGCGATGACCGGGCAGCTCACCAGACCGCCGACGACGCTCGCCAGTGCGCCCTCCATGCCGGCGATGGCGATGACCACCTGTGCCTGAGCAAGTTCCTCGGCATGCGCGAGCAGGCGGTGCAGGCCGGCGACACCTACGTCGTAGAGGCGGTCGACCTCGTTGCCATAGAACTCGGCCGTCAACGCGGCTTCCTCGGCGACGGGCAAGTCGCTCGTGCCGGCGCAGGCGACGACGATGCGTCCGTTGCCAGTAGGGGAGGGCTTGCCGCCCACGAGGGCGAGCTGCGCGTCCGGGACATATCCCAGGTCGATGTCGTTGTCGAGGAGCTCCGAGGTACGGGCTGCTTTTTCGCTGTCCAGGCGCGTGACCAGGATGCGCTCCTGGCCGGCATCGCGCAGCGCCTCGATAATGGCGGCAATCTGCTCGGCGGTTTTACCGGCACCGTAGACAACCTCGCCGGCTCCCTGGCGTACCCCGCGTGAAAGATCGAGCTGCGCAAAACCCAGATCGGCGGTTGGCGCCGTCTGGATGCGCGTGAGGGCGACTGCCGGAGTGACTGCTCCGCAGGCAACATCGCTCAGCAATTGCTCAAGATCTCGCTTATCCATATATGTTCCTTTCGACGGCGCAAAGTCTAGCACTCAAAGGGTATGTTTCCGAACACTAAGACAAAATTGTTCGGAAACTATAGGACAGACTGATTCAATTGTTGGGCGGATCGACTAGTCACGCAGGATGATGTCCATGGCGAGCATCAGGTTGCGCTCGTCGATGGCAAACGGGGCGGCCTCGCGCGTCTTGGGCTTGGCGCAAAACGCGATGCCCGTGCCCGCAGCCTGAATCATGGGGATGTCGTTGGCGCCGTCGCCGATTGCCACGGTATGGGCCATGTCGACACCGCACTCAACTGCCCAGTCCAGCAGCTGGATGAGCTTGGACTCCTTGGTCACAATGTCTGCCGCCAGCTTGCCCGTGAGCTTGCCGTCTACGACCTCCAAGCGGTTGGCCAGGCAAAAATCGATGCCCGCGGCAGCCACGATCTTGTCGGCGACCTCGTGGAAGCCGCCACTCACGACGCCGACCTTCCAGCCCTTGCTGTGCGCCGAGCGCACAAGCTCCAGCGCACCGGGTGTAAATGTCACGCGCTCAAAGGTGCGCTCGAACACACTCTCGTCCAAGCCGGCAAGCAGCCCCACGCGTTCCTCGAGCGCCTGCTTAAAGTCGAGCTCGCCGCGCATGGCGCGTTCGGTGATCTTCGCCACTTGCTCGCCCACGCCGGCTTCCTCGCCCAACAGGTCGATGACCTCCTGGTTGATGAGCGTGGAGTCGATATCCATAACGATGAGGCGTGCAGTCATGGCGGGCCTTTCCGAGTGCAGTTGTATTGGGGCACATTGTCGCACGTGGCGCGCCTTGGCGACGGCCACGGTGCGTCAATTGTTTCGTCTCCGTCAAGTCTTTGGGCAGGAGCTACTTTTCCGCGGCACATCGACACAGGTGCGATAAGATAGAACGCCATGTCCGGCTGCGCGGTTTACGCAGGCTGGGCAAATCTGTACGACGCCGCCCGGAACGACACGGGGCGGCACAGATCCATAAAGGAGGATCACTGGTATGAGCCAGACCCGTCCCATTGACGAGCATTCCATGCACACCCGCACCTGCGGCGAGCTTCGCTTCGAGAACGTGGGCGAAGAGGTCACCCTCACCGGTTGGGTGAGCCGTCGCCGCGACCACGGCGGCCTTATCTTCTGCGACCTTCGCGACCGCGAGGGCATCACGCAGCTCACCTTCGACCCCGAGCATTCCGACGGCGACGCCTTTAAGATCGCCGAGACCATGCGTCCCGAGTGGCCCATCAAGATCCACGGCGTCGTGCGCGCTCGTGGTGAGGAGACCACCAACACCAAGCTCGCGACCGGCGAGATCGAGGTCCTGACCGACCACGCCGAGGTGCTCAACACGTCTGTCACCCCGCCTTTCCAGATCGAGGACGGCATCGAGACCAGCGAGGACACCCGCCTGCGCTATCGCTATCTGGACCTCCGCCGTCCCGAGATGATGGCCAACCTCAAGCTGCGCTCCGACTTTACCTTTGCCATTCGCGAGGCGCTGCACAACCGTGAGTTCATGGAGGTCGAGACGCCCTCCCTGTTTAAGTCCACGCCCGAGGGCGCCCGCGACTTCATTGTTCCCAGCCGCATCCAGCCGGGCAACTTCTACGCCCTGCCGCAGTCCCCGCAGCTCCTGAAGCAGCTGCTCATGGTTGGTGGCGTTGAGCGCTACTACCAGGTTGCCAAGTGCTTCCGCGACGAGGACCTGCGTGCCGACCGTCAGCCCGAGTTCACCCAGGTCGATATCGAGATGTCCTTCGTGGACCAGAACGATGTCATGAGCGCGCTCGAAGAGGTTCTTGCCGATGCCTTCGGCCGCATGGGTGTCGAGATGCCCACGCCGCTGCGTCGTATGAACTACTGGGATGCCATGGACACCTATGGCTCCGACAAGCCCGATACCCGCTATGGCATGCACCTGGTCGACCTGACCGACATCTTTGCCAACTCCAAGTTCAAAGTCTTTGCGACTGCCGCAAACGAGGAGGGCTCCGTCGTCAAGGCCATCAACGCCAAGGGCGCCGGTGCCTGGGCACGTGCCAAGATCGATAAGCTCGCCGGCGTGGCCTCCACGTTTGGCGCCAAGGGCCTGGCATGGATCGCCTTCCGCGAGGACGGCTCCATCAACAGCCCCATCGTCAAGTTCTTCTCGGACGAGGAGATGGCGGCTCTGCGCGAGCGCATGGACGTCGAGCCCGGCGACCTTGTGATGTTCGCCGCCGGCCCGCGCCTGCTCTCTGACGAGATCCTGGGCGGCATGCGTTCCCACATGGCCAATGCGCTCGAGATCAAGCGCGAGGGTCACGACTTCCTGTGGGTCGTCAACTTCCCGCTGTTCCATTGGGATGAGGACCGCAAGGCTTACGCTGCCGAGCACCAGCCCTTTACCCTGCCGACCGAGACCGACATCGCCAAGATCGAGGCCGACCCGTTGGCAGCCGGTTCTTGCACCTACGACTTTGTCATGGACGGCTTTGAGGCCGGCGGCGGCGGTATGCGTATCCACAACGCCGAGATGCAGATGTCCATGCTCAAGCTCCTGGGCTTTACCGAGGAGCGCGCCGAGTCGCAGTTTGGCTTCCTCATGGAGGCCCTCAAGTTTGGTGCGCCCCCGATGGGCGGTTTCGCTTTGGGCCTGGACCGCGTGTGCATGCTGCTTACCGGCTCCGACTCCATCCGCGACGTCATGGCGTTCCCCAAGACGGCCAGCGGCTCCGACCTCATGTCGGGTGCTCCGAGTACCGTTAGTGGCGCCCAGCTCAAGGACGTCAGCCTGCGCCTGATGTAGGCGAGCGGCTACATATTGCCTGTAACGAGGGAAGGACGCGTGCCTTCCCTCGTTTTTTATGCGCGGGCGTTGCGAGGGCATAGGTTGACTGGGCGTCGCGGAAACTACGACCCGGAATTTGCGTCCAGAACGGGTCGCAGTTTCCCAAACAGGCCCCTTTGGGAAACTGCGTCCCAGAATCCAGCCAAATAATGGGGCACAGTTTCCGGTTGAGCTGTCTAACGGAAACTGTGCCCCAGAATGAGCGCTCAAAACGGGGCAGGCTTTCCGCAACAACTGTCTGGCAGAAAGCCTGCCCCAGTTTCTTATAGCGAGTCTCTCTGGATCAGCTGCATGTGCATCACGGAGGTGGTGGGCTCGGCACCCTTGATCATGTCGAGCACAATGTTGGCGGCCATGTGTCCTTCTTCGCGCAGGGGCTGGCGGACGGTCGTGAGCGCGGGGACGCAGCGCGCCGCAATCTCGTGATCGTCGAAGCCGACGACAGAAACGTCCGCAGGAACGGATAGGCCTGCCTCGTTGAGTGCGGTGATGACGCCAGCCGCGATACGGTCCGATCCGCAGAGCACGCCATCGAAAGCGATCTCGCGCGCGAGAATCTGGTGCATGGCCTGATAGCCGTCTCCGCTGTTCCAGCCGGTATAGATAACGTTTGCGTCTGGGAGGTCTTCGCCCAAGACGGCGCGGTAGCCGCGCAGGCGGTCGGCAACAGCGGGGTTGTCTTGCGGTCCCAACACGGCGACGATATCTTTGCGCCCGCGATCCTTTATGGCGAGTGCCGCAAAGCGTCCGCCCTCTTCGTCGTCAGAGTAGACTGTCGAGAACACATCGCGATAGGGGTGGCCCTCGAGCTGGCCGCACAACACGGTGGGTACGCCCAGCTCGCACAGTACCTCGAGCAGCTCGCTGCCCTTGTAGGGGGAGACGTCGATCACGGCGTCGAACGAGCGGCGCTCAAAGTGCTCGCGTGCGCGGTTGCGCTCATGCGTAGAAGACGCCTGCAAGATAACGGGCAGATAGGACGACTCCGACAGTTCCTCGGTAATGCCGCTCAAAAACTCGCTATAGGTGGGGTCGCTGAAGAGTTCACTCAGAGGCTCGGTCACGAGCACGGCGATGATTTCCGTGCGCCCGACAGCGAGCGCTCGGCCACGAGCGTTGGGGACAAAATTGACTTCCTTGGCCGCCGCGCGGACGCGCTTTTTGGTTTCCTCGCTAATGCGGGGCGAATCGTTGAGGGCGCGCGATGCCGTGGAGCGCGACACGCCGGCAGCTGCGGCAACCTCGGCAAGCGTAGGTGCGGTGCGAACTGGTTGTGTCATGGCGTCTCCTGGAAAATGCGGTCGATGTTGTCACTGATACGGGCTAGTGCGGATACAGCTTACTATAGTGCGCCTGAACAGCGTTCATGATATCCGGTGACCGGTGTCGTTTTGCAACCAAGCCGAAATCGAATACGTCTCGTGTGGGTGAGATATCAGCGGGCGTGGAGGTTGCCTACGAGCTTAAGAACGATGTCTTGTGCTGAGTTTCGATACTCAGGGTGACATAAGTGTTGCGATTGTACAACCGGTTGCACAAGAATCACTACGATGATGAAGGAGCATCACCATGGACGCCATTAACGATTGGGAAAACCAAGCGCTCACCCACAGGAACCGCCTGGCACCCCATGCGTACTTTATGGGTTACGAGACCGCCGGTCTCGCTGCAACGTACAGCCGCGAGCTGTCGCGCGGGTTTGTCCAGCTGTCCGGCTCGTGGCAGTTCCGCCTCTTTGAGGGCCCCGCTGCCGTCTCCAACGAGGAACTCTCCACGTACAAGCCCGAGTGGGATCACGTGGAGGTTCCGCACCTGTGGCAGGTGGACGGCTATGGCAACCTTGCCTACACCGACGAGGGTTTCCCGTTCCCGGTTGATCAGCCGTTCGTTCCCTCCGACGACCCCACGGGCGTCTACCAGCGCATCGTCAACCTTCCCGCCGTTCCTGCCGGCGCTCGCGAGATCATTCGCTTCGACGGCATCGAGAGCTATGGCGAGCTGTACGTCAACGGTCAGTATATCGGCATGACCAAGGGTTCGCGCCTGTCTGCCGAGTTCGACGTGACCGACGCGCTCGTCGAGGGCGACAACCTGTTTGCGGTCAAGGTCCTGCAGTACAGCGATGGCAGCTACATCGAGGATCAGGACATGTGGTGGGCCTCGGGCATCTTCCGCGATGTGTACCTTATGCAGCGTCCCGCCGCGCACCTGGTCGACTTTAGGTTCCGCACGCACCGCGAGGGCGATGCCGCTCTGATCACGCTCGATACGGTTGCCGAGGGCGCTTCCCGCGTTGTGTTTACGCTCAGCGATGGCGAGAACGTGGTGGCTACGGGTGAGTGCGTCGACAGCCATGCCGAGTGCAGCGTGACCGATGCCCACTTCTGGAATCCCGAGGACCCCTTCCTCTACGATCTTACGTTTGAGGTCTACGACGACGACAAGGTGAGCGAGTACGTCCCGCATCGCCAGGGTCTTGCCGAGGTGACGGTCGAGGGCAATCATATCTACCTCAACGGCACTTACTTTAAAATGCATGGCGTCAACCGCCACGATCACGACGATCACAAGGGCCGCGCCGTGGGCCTCGATCGCATGCGCCGCGACCTGGAGCTCATGAAGCAGCACAACATCAACGCAGTGCGCACCTCTCACTATGCCAATGACCCGCGCTTCTACGAGCTGTGTGATGAGTATGGCATCATGCTGGTCGCCGAGACCGATATGGAGAGCCACGGCTTCGAGAATATCGGCAACATCGCCCTGGTTACCGACGACCCGGCATGGGAGCCGGCCTACGTCGACCGTATTGAGCGCCTGGTGATGCAGGAGCGCAACCACGCGTGCATCATCATGTGGTCGCTGGGCAACGAGAGCGGCTATGGCTGCAACATCCGCGCGATGTACGCCAAGGCTCACGAGCTCGATGGTCGTCCGGTCCACTACGAGGAGGACCGCAACGCCGATACCGTCGACGTCATTTCCACGATGTACTCCCGTGTGTCGCAGATGAACGACTTTGGTGAGCATCCGTTCCCCAAGCCGCGCATCAATTGCGAGTACGGTCACTCCATGGGCAACGGCCCCGGAGGCCTGTCCGAGTATCAGGAGGTCTTCGATCGCTGGGATTGCATCCAAGGCCAGTTTATCTGGGAATGGTGCGACCACGGTCTGGCTGCTGTGACCGAGGACGGCATTGCCTACGATATGTATGGCGGCGACAACGGCGATTACCCCAACAACAGCAACTTCTGCATCGATGGCATGGTGTTCCCCTGGCAGCAGCCGAGCCCGGGCCTTACCGAGTACGGCCAGGTCATCTGCCCGGTTCGCATGGCTTATGACGCCGAGGCGGGCGAGCTGACTGTCACCAACAAGCGCTGGTTTACCACCCTCGAGGATGTTTGCCTGTCGGCGGAGACCCTGGTGGACGGCGACGTGGCCTGCCGCAAGACGCTCATGCCCGGTGCGGTTGCCCCCGGTGAGTCCGTCCAGCTTCCGCTGGTGATTCACGAGGCCGCGGTAGGCGAGACCCTGCTGACTGTGCGCGCCTACACCATGGCCGCTCACGTCTGGTGCGAGCCGATGTTCCAACTGGGCGCAAACCAGTTTGCCATCGCAAACCATCCGGCGCCGGCCATTGCGGCTCCCACTCGTCCTGAGCTTACGGTCGAGGAGACCGAGCAGGAGATTCGCATTCACTCCCTCAACGGCGAGCTGACCTTCAGCAAGGTAAACGGCACCGTGAGCGAGTGGAAGGCATCCGGCCGTGACGTCATGGCCTCTGGTCCCCAGGTTGGTTTTTGGCATCCGCTCGTCGACAACCACGCCCAGGAGTACGACTCCCTGTGGAAGGACAACTTCATTGATGTAATGCAGACGTCCACCCGCCAGGTTTTTTGGAAGCAGGACGGCAATGCGGTCGTCGTTACCGTGAGCCAACGTATTGCTCCTCCCGTCCGCGCGTTCGGCATGCGCGTCGAGCTTGTCTACACCGTGCTTCCGAGCGGTCGCGTCGACCTCAAGGTTTCCGGCGAGCCCTACGGCGACTATTCGGACATTATCCCGCGCATCGGCATCTCCTTTGAGGTTCCCGGTTGCGATCGTGCCGTCGAGTGGTATGGCCACGGCCCGGGCGAGAACTATCCGGACTCGCTGCGTGCCAACCCGGTCGGTCATTACCGCACTACGGTCGACGACATGTTCACGCCCTACGTTATGCCTCAGGACTGTGCCAACCGCGAGGGTACCCGCTGGGTTGCCCTGCGCTCTAGCCACGGTGATGGCGTGCTGGTGACTCGTCCGGCCGACGCCGCTTCCAACCCGTTCTCGTTCTCGGCATGGCCCTATAGCTGCGAGGCTATTGATAATGCCAAGCACGTCTACGACCTTGTTCCGGGCGACACGGTCACGGTTAACATCAACGACCAGCTGCTCGGCCTTGGCTCGAACTCTTGGGGTTCCGAGGTGCTCGATTCCTATCGCACCCGTTTTGAGAGCTTCAGCTTTGAGGTGTCCCTGCGACCGCTGACGTCTGCCGATTTGGCTCAGGCGCTGGCACCCATTAAGGAGGCATAAGCCATGCATGTCTTTAACTCGCGCGCCGATTTCGACGCTCAGATGAAGTCCGTCAAGAAGTGGATGCGTACCGGCCAGGCGCTCGACGGCGTTTCTGAACTGCAGCACGATGTGGCGTACTCCATCGGCGACTCGCTGGTGTACTGGTGGGTCTATGCCCGCGAGGCCGCAACCGCCGACCTGGTCGGTCACCGTCGCTACCATGCCGTGCTCGCTCCGCTCGACGGCGACCTGACCGTCGAGGTTGCCCCCAAGGCAGGCCTCACCTGCACCCGCGCTTACAGCGATATCGATGATCGCGAGCGCTTTGAGGGGGCGGGGGAGACCGTGACGATTCCCGCCGGCGGCGTTGCCGTCGTCGAAATTGACGAGGCCTACCGTGTCGTGGCCGATGCCGCGGATCCCCGCGTCGTGGTACTGCACGTGACGGTCGAAGGTTATTCCTTCCCCAACAAGTAGTATTCGTCCGCCTGGACGTTTGCTTCGCGCCGTTAAGGGGGATGGCTTTGTTGACTCCCTTTTCCCCATTCCCCTTAGCAGGTGCGCCGTCCGTGTTTGCACTTGCAGCTCGGACGGGTTTAGATGACATTTAATAGATGATTGGGAGGGCTTATGAGCTCTGAAAAACGAGGAACGATTGGTTCGTTCGCTCTGCTGGGCATGACGGTCGCCGCCGTGTTCGGTATCAAGAACATCATCAACAACAACGCGGCCATCGGCTTAGCAGCCGCGCCGTCGTTCTTCTTCGCCACGCTTTTGTACTTTGTCCCCTATACCCTGGTTACCGCCGAGTTCGTCGGCCTTAACAAGGACTCCGAGTCGGGCGTGTACGCATGGGTTAAGACCTCGATGGGTGGTCGCTGGGCGTTCCTGACGGCATTTAGCTACTGGTTCGTTAACCTGTTCTTCTTTGCGTCCGTCCTGCCCAACGTCATCATCTACGCGAGCTACGTGTTCTTTGGTGCCAACGCCGAGCTTTCGCAGCTGTGGATCACCATTATCGAGATCGTTGTCTTTGCTATCGCCACGTGGGTTTCGACCAAGGGCGCTAAGTGGATCGGCTCCATTTCCTCCTTCGGTTCGACCGCGGCTCTCGGCCTGACCGCCGTGTTCATCCTGCTGTCCCTGGCTGCTGCCTTTGGCGGCGTTGAGTTCGCTACGGCTCCTACTCCCGCTAACATGGCTCCCGACATGAGCAACTTCGCAACTGCGTGGGGCTTCTTCGGTACGCTTGCCTGGATCATCCAGGGCGTTGGCGGCGCTGAGTCTGTCGGCGTGTTCCTTAACGACCTTAAGGGTGGCGTCAAGGCCTTCGTGCGCACCGTCGTTATCGCCGGCCTGACCATCGGCCTTCTGTATGCAGGCGCTTCGCTGCTGGTTAACCTGTTCATCCCCGAGGGCGGCGTTGCCATCTCCACCGGTATCTTCGACGTATTCGGCGCTGTCTTTGCCCACTTTGGCATTCCCATGGAAGTGTCTACGCGCGCCATCGGCTTGATCCTTCTCGCCGCCACGCTGGGCTCCCTCATGATGTGGACCTCCGCTCCCATCAAGGTCTTCTTCACCGAGATCCCCAAGGGCGTCTTTGGTAGCAAGATCGTCGAGCTCAACGAGCATGGCATTCCTGCCCGCGCTGCTTGGCTGCAGTTCGCCATCGTCGTCCCCATCCTGATCATCCCGGCCCTGGGCTCCGGCAACCTCGACGACCTGCTCATGATCGTCACCAACATGACGGCTGCCACCGCTCTGCTCCCGCCGCTGCTGATTCTGCTTGCCTACTTTATGCTGCGCAAGAACTTCGACGCCGCTCCCCGTGACTTCCGCATGGGCTCGCGCAGCTTTGGCCTGGTCGTTGCCGCATTCCTGCTTGTGGTCTTCTGCTTCGTGCTTATCTGCGGCACCATTCCGCTCGATCAGCCGCTGTGGCTGACGCTGGTCTACAACGTTGGCGGTGTGGTTGTCTTCCTGGGCCTTGCCGTGATGTGGTACAACCGCTATATCAACCGTCTGCGCGAGACCGATCCCGAGGCTGCCGAGAGCGAGCTGCGTCCGTCTGTTCTCGACATGATGGAGTAGAAGCTGGGATTTATTCACAGCTGAGGAACAACTTGATTCCCTTTCCTAAGGAGGGGCCCTTCGGGCCCCTCCTTTTGTGTTTTGAGACATGTTTTGGACCCTGTGGTCAAAAAATGCCAAATATGAGTACTGTTGCAAAAGAAGTGCCATATTTTTCGGCCTGCTCTGAGCGAAAATGGGCTCAAAATCGATTTATCTAACTCCCTTTAAAGGGCGTTTGACGGCTTTCAACCTCTTCGAATCGCTCAAATTAGGCAATTTGCTCTCGATTTTGCTGCTACTAAATTGGTGACAGTACTCATATTTGCCACTTTTTGACCACGAGGTGTTCAGAGGAGCTCTCGAGAAGCATCTAACGGTACAATAGCTACCACGTGGCTGGGTTTTGCCGGCCGAATGTGCGATGTCGTGGGAGGGGACATGGTCGAGTTTACAAAGACGATTAAAGATCCGTTGGGATTACATGCCCGCCCGGTTGCGCTGCTCTATGACATCATTGCCAAGCATCGTAGCGACGTGTCAGTCAGCATCGGCGATCGCCACACGGATGGCCGCGATGTCATGGGACTCATGGCTCTCTACGGCGAGTGCGGCGAGGACATCATCTTTCGCGTTTCGGGCGTAGATGAGGCCTCCTGCGTTACGTCGATCAGAAACCTCTCGCTCTAATCTCAACAATGTGACAAAGGGGCAGTCCCCTCTGTTGCATCAATTGGTGTGGCAAGGCGCCGCAAAGAGACAGTCTTTGCGGCGCCTTTGTTTCGTATAGGAAACTTTTTCGAAATCTGAATGCGGACCCTTTCCAAAAAGTTAACCACGTGTTAGTTTACTATAACGAACATAGGCGTGGTTAACTTTTACCGTGTCGATGTTAAGGACGAACTGACGTTAGGAGCCACTCATGTCTTGCGGACCGCAGATGCCGGCCATGCCGCTTTCGATGGTAAAAGCGGGCGAAACCGTGCGCGTGTCCCGTGTAAAGGGCAATGAGGACATGAAACACCACCTCAAGGACCTCGGCTTTGTCGAGGGCAACGAAATCCACGTGGTGAGCTCGAGTGGCGCCAATATTATCGTCACCGTGCTGGGCGCACGCTTTGGTATCGATTCCAAGGTTGCTATGCACATCATGACCGTCGGTTAGTCTGCAGCATTTCATAAAAACCGAAAGGGGGACAAGAGGATGAAGACGTTGGGTGACGTTAAGGTGGGCGAGAGCTCTACCATCGTCAAGCTTCACGGTGAGGGTGCGCTTCGCCGCCACCTTATGGACCTGGGGCTCATCAAGGGCACTTCGTTCAAGGTCGTAAAGGTTGCACCGCTCGGTGATCCGGTCGAGATCAACGTGCGCGGCTACGAGCTTTCCATCCGCAAGGAGGAGGCCGCCGTCGTCGAGGTCCAGTAAGGACTCGCGGCGCATATTTCTGCAGATAAAGTTAGGTATTTCTAACTTAATGCTGCAATTTTAAGCACATTATCCAGCCTGCGCGGAGAAAGCAGCACAGGCACACAAGGAAGAAGGATTGAATGGCGGATTCTCAGATCCATGTCGCGCTGGCGGGTAACCCCAACTGCGGCAAGACCACGCTTTTCAACCTGATCACCGGCGCCAACGGCTACGTTGGCAACTGGCCCGGCGTCACGGTTGAGAAAAAGGAAGCCAAGCTCCTAAGCGACAAGAACGTTACCATCACGGACCTCCCTGGCATCTACTCGCTTTCCCCCTACAGCCCCGAGGAGCAATGCTCGCGCGATTACCTCATGAGCGGCGAGCCCGATGTGGTCGTCCAGGTTGTCGACGCCACCAACCTCGAGCGCAACCTGTACCTGGCGCTTCAGGTTATCGAGACCGGCCTGCCCGTGGTCGTTGCCCTCAACATGGCCGACCTGGTCGAGAAGAACGGCGATAAGATCGACACGGACAAGCTCTCCAAGAAGCTCGGCTGCCCGGTCATGATGATCTCGGCTCTTAAGAACAAGGGCATCAAGGAGCTCTTCGAGCAGGTCAAGAAGTCCGCTGCTTCTAAGGGCCAGGTGCCGGAGCACAAGTTCGATTCCTCCATCGAGGACGTTCTGGACCACATCGAGAACAATCTGCCGGCAAGCGTTCCCGCCAAAAAGCGTCGCTACTACGCCGTCAAGCTGTTCGAGCGTGATGCAGACGCCTGCAAACTCATCAACCTCACCAAGGAGAAGGCCACTCGCGTGGAGGAGCTGGTCGCCCAGTGCGAGCAGGACTGCGACGACGATGCCGAGTCCATCATCACCGGTGAGCGCTATGGCGTCATCGCGCACATCATCGATGAGTGCCTCACCAAGGCCCCGGCCAAGATGAGCACCTCCGAGAAGATCGACCGTGTGGTTACCAACCGTATCCTGGGCCTGCCGATCTTTGTGGTCATCATGTTCTGCGTGTACTACATCGCCGTTTCCACCCTGGGCGGCACGGTGACCGACTTCACCAACGACCAGCTCTTCGGCACCGACGGCTGGTATGTGCTCGGCCAGGGCCGCGACGCCTACGACGCAGCTGTCGAGGCTGCGGGCGACAATGCCGACTCGGTCGACCCGGCACAGTACGGTCCCTATGTCCCGGGTATCACCACCGCGGTGCATAACGCTCTTGTGGCGGGTGGCACCGAGGACGGCGGTCTTGTCGATTCGCTGGTCTGCGACGGTATCGTGGCCGGCATCGGCGCCATCATGGGCTTTGTCCCGCAGATGTTCTTGCTGTTCGTGATGCTGTCCTTCCTGGAGGACTGCGGCTACATGGCCCGTGTCGCCTTCATCATGGACCGCGTGTTCCGCCGCTTTGGCCTGTCCGGTAAGTCCTTTATCCCCATGCTCGTGACCTCGGGCTGCGGCGTTCCCGGCGTCATGGCCACCAAGACCATCGAGAACGAGAAGGACCGCCGCATGACGGTCATGACCACCACGTTTATTCCCTGTGGCGCCAAGCTGCCGATCATCGCCCTGCTCATGGGTTCCATCATCGGCGATTCTTCCACCACCGCCGCGTGGATCAGCCCGCTCTTCTACTTCCTGGGCGTCTTTGCCGTCGTCGCCTCGGGCCTCATGCTCAAAAAGACCAAGCTCTTCGCCGGTCGCCCGACGCCGTTCGTTATGGAGCTTCCTGCCTACCACTTCCCGGCGATCCGCTCTTGGGCGCTGCACGTGTGGGAGCGCTGCTGGGCCTTTATCAAGAAGGCCGGCACGGTCATCTTCGCGTCCACTGTCGTGGTTTGGTTCCTGTCCAACTTTGGTAGCTACAATGGTTCCTTTGGCTACCTGCCCGCGATGGACGGCATCTCCGAGGAGTTCATGGACTACTCCGTGCTTGCCATGCTCGGCAACCTGGTCTCCTGGATCTTCGCCCCGCTTGGCTTTAGCACCTGGCAGGCAACAGCGCTGTCCGTCTCGGGCCTTGTCGCCAAGGAGAACGTCGTCGCCACCGCCGGCTCGCTGCTGTCCGTTGCCGACGCGGGCGAGACCGACCCGAGCCTGTGGACCGCGTTTGCCGGCATGTTCCCCACCATGGGCGCTTGCGTCGCCTTTGGCGCGTTCAACCTGCTGTGCGCTCCGTGCTTTGCCGCCATGGGTGCCATCCGCAACCAGATGGATTCCGGCAAGTGGACCGCGATTGCCCTCGGCTACGAGTGCGCCTTCGCTTGGGTGATCGGCCTGTTCATCAACCAGTTCTATAACCTGCTTGTCCTTGGGCAGTTTGGCTTCTGGACGGTTGTGGCTATCGTGCTGCTGGTCGCGATGCTCTTCCAGATTTTCCGTCCTATGCCCAAGCACGCTTGGACCGACGAGGACGAGACCAACACTGCTTCCGCTGCAGTTTCCGCTTAAGTCAGAATAAGGATTAACCCCTTTCCACGAGCCCGGGTGTCTCAGTGACACTCGGGCTTTTTGACGCAATGGGGGGACAGATTGCTTTGCTCCAGAAGTAAGATGTGGCGTTTCCGCAGATAAAACTGACCAAATTAAACCTGTCCCTATTCGGTAGGTGGAGAATGGAGTAAAGTAAGTGATGGTTAACTAGAGGAGGCTTGCTATGGCACCTATCGATATTGTTGTACTGGCTGTTATCGGTATTGCGTTTGTCGCGGTATGCGTGCGCATCTACCGCAAGGGCACCTGCGCTGACTGCGCTCAGGGTGGCGTTTGCACGGGGCATTGCTCCAACAAAAAGACGTGCGCCGCACTTAAGGGCGTGGACAAAATCGCCGAAGACTTGGGCCGCGGTATCAAATAAGGTCCGGACATCCAAGCGCTCCGCGGGCATCCGTTCGCGGGGCGCTTTGTGCATTTGAGGGAGAGCACGGCGAGTCGAAGAGTATTTTTGGGGTATCGTTAACTGGACTATTAATTGGCAACTTATCTATAACGGAGTAACCGCATGAGCGCTCGCGTAACCATGAAGGACATAGCCGCCGAGCTTGGCGTTTCCATCAATACCGTGCACAAGGCTCTGACGGGAAAGGCCGGCGTGAGCGAATCCGTGCGCGCCAAGGTGAACGCTAAGGCCGAGGCCATGGGCTATCACCGCAACACAAGTGCCTCAAGCCTGCGCCGCAAGGATATCAATCTGGTGTTTTGCCTGCCCCGCGCATCGCGCGAGGGAGCGTACTTTTTCCGTTACCTGTGGGAAGGCTGCAATCGCTTTGAACAGGAGGTCATCGACCGGGGCATTACGGTTGAGCGCGTTGAATTTGGCGTGGGCGGCTACGCTGATGCACTCGAGCAAATCGACGAGCGTCTGCAGGTGGGCGAGAAGATTGATGGCTTGCTCGCCTATGCGCCGGGCGACGATCGTGCGACTGAGCTTTTGGGGCAGATCGCCGAGGCGGGCGTGACGATTGAGCTTGTCGACGGCGACCGTCCGCATTTGAATCGTTTGGGTGCGAGCTTGGCCGATTATTCGACGGCAGGCAGCCTTATGGCCGAGCAGGCGGCAAACCTGGTCCATGCTTCTGGGGCCGACGCCCGCGTGCTCCTTTTGACAGGCGACCCATATACCGATTCGCACTATCTAACCGCCCGCGCCTTCCACAATTACCTGCGCGAACGAGATATTCCATGGCAGGTCGAGGACCTTGCCGGTGCCCATGCGCAAGTCAAACAGCTCAAGCATGAGCTCGAAAAGCGCTTGAGTGCGCCGGACGCCCCTGAGCTCATTTGTAGCGTTTTTGCCGTTGGTTCCGAAGTGGTTGCCGACGCGCTCGTCTCGACCGGCAAGGCCGGTCAGGTCATGGTGATCGGCAACGACCTGTTTCCCGAAAGTGCTCTGGCCTTGCGCCGCGGTATCTTTACCAATATTGTCTATAAGGACCCGACGAGCCTGGCGTATCGCGGCGCTAAGACGCTGGGCGATTATCTGCTGTGGGGAAGGACCCCGACGGTGCCCGTCCAGAAGGGCGCCGTCGAGATGGTATTTGCCAGCAATGTCGATCGCTACTGCGAACTTGCGGGTATTTAGCCGATTGAGCAGGTACCCCCTCTTGCGACGTGCATTTTTGGGAGTATTCAGCATCGGCATGCCCTGAATGAGGTGCAGAACGACTGTTTTAAGTGCCCCCGATGGCGCAATTTGCCATCGGGGGCACTTTTTATGCCGATCGGGCGCTATCTGCGTTCCAAATAGGACGCTGAGGATGGCGCACGGCGCGCTCCAATGCTGAATACTCCCAAAAATGTACGTCGGGACATGACCCACCTGAGCAAAAGCGCTCAAGTTTGGTGATCGGGGACGCCAACCAGTCCGCAATACATGCAAGTCACATCTCCAGCAACCGTTGAACGGGCAAAATCTACCGTTCACCCCGTGGTTGTTAGGTGAACGTTCACCTTTTGAGGTGCAATAGATTAGTATAGTGAACGTTCACCTAAAGGATAACGAGCGCGCCGTGCGCCCGCGTTGCCAGCAAAGGGGCTGTTTGATGAAAAACTTTATGGACGATCAGGATTTCCTGCTGAGCACTAAGACCGGCGAGGAGCTATTCCACAACTTTGCCGAGGGCATGCCCATCGTCGACTACCACTGCCACATTTCTCCTAAGGAGATTTGGGAGGACAAGCGTTTCGAGAACATCACCGAGGTTTGGCTGGGCGGCGACCACTACAAGTGGCGCCTGATGCGTGCCAACGGCGTCGACGAGCGTTTTATCACTGGCGACGCCCCTGCTCGCGAGAAGTTCCAAAAGTGGGCCGAGACCCTGGGTCGCTGCGTTGGCAACCCCGTCTTTGAGTGGAGCCACCTGGAGCTTAAGCGCTACTTTGGCTACGAGGGCGTCCTCAACGGCAAGACTGCCCAGGAGGTCTGGGACCTTGCCAACGCCAAGCTCGCTGAGGCTAGCTTTACCTGCCGCAACCTGATCAAGCAGTCCAACGTCCGCATGATCTGCACTACCGACGACCCCGCCGACAGCTTTGAGTGGCACAAGAAGATTGCCGCCGACGACAGCTTTGACGTTCAGGTCGTTCCCGCCATGCGCCCCGATGCCGCTTTGCGCATCGAGCGCGGCCAGGAGTTTGCCGACTACTGCAAGCACCTTTCCGAGGTTGCCGGCGTTGAGGTCAGCGACTTTGAGGGCATGAAGGCTGCCATTTCCAAGCGCTACGACGTTGCTCACGAGCTGGGCTGCCGCGCCTCCGACCACGCACTCGACTACGTTATGTACGTCCCGGCTACCGCCGACGAGATCGAGGCTATCTTTGCCAAGGGTCTGGCTGCCGAGCCGCTTACCGAGGAAGAGGTCCTCAAGTACAAGACTGCCTTTATGCAGTTCGTTGCCGGCGAGTATGTCCGTCTGGGCTGGGCCATGCAACTGCACTTTGGCTGCAAGCGCGACAACAACCGCGCCATGTTCGCCAAACTCGGTCCCGACACCGGCTACGACTGCATCTCCAACTACACGCCGTCCGACCAGCTCGCCGATTTCCTCAACTCCATCCAGGAGACCTGCGGCCTGCCCAAGACCATCCTGTACAGCCTGAACCCCATCGATAACACCATGATCGATACCGTCATGGGTTGCTTCCAGGAGGCTCCGACTGCCGGTAAGATCCAGAACGGCTCCGCCTGGTGGTTCAACGACAACGAGGTCGGCATGCGCGAGCAGCTTACGGCTCTGGCTAACGAGGGCGTGCTGGGCAACTTTGTGGGCATGCTTACCGACTCCCGCTCTTTCCTGTCCTATCCGCGCCACGAGTACTTCCGTCGCGTGCTGTGCAGCGTGATCGGCGAGTGGGTCGAGCAGGGCAAGTACCCGGCCGACATGGAGCTGCTGGGCAGTATCGTGCGCGACATCAGCTACAACAATGCGGTCCGCTACTTTGGCTTTGACCTGGACACCGACGAGGCCTAAGCCCGCATCGAATCACATCGAACCCTGGGCGCCGTTGCCACACGCGGAGCCCCGTTTTGCTTGCACGCTAACAAACATCTAAGGAGACACATAGATGGAGAACATCAGCTACGATGCGCTCGAGAAGATCGGCTACAAGGGCTATTTGCTGCCCAAGGATGCTCCCGAGAAGGTTTTGCAGTTTGGCGAGGGCAATTTCCTGCGCGCCTTCGTCGACCGCTTCTTTGACATGGGCAACGAGGCCACCGGCTGGAACGGCAAGGTCGTCATGGTGCAGCCCATCAGCGGTGCCTTTGGCTTTGCCGACGGTATCAATGCCCAGGACGATCTGTACACCGTGCTGGTGCGCGGCAAGGAGAACGGCAACACGGTTGACGAGTCCCGCGTGATCAGCGCCTGCAGCCGCTGCCTTAACCCGTATCGTGAGGACGACTACCGCGCCATGATGGAGGTCGCTGTCTCCGACGACCTAGAGATCATCGTCTCCAACACCACCGAGGCCGGTATCGCCTATGACCCGTCCTGCAAGGCCGACGACATGCCACCCGCGAGCTTCCCCGCCAAGCTTGCCCAGGTGCTCCACACCCGCTGGGCTGCCGGTAAGCCGGGCGTCATCGTCCTCGCCTGCGAGCTCATCGATCACAACGGCGAGGAGTTGCTGCGCATCATGAACCAGTATGTGAGCGACTGGGGCTGGGAGGACGAGTTTGCGCAGTGGATGGCCAACGACTGCACCGTCTGCACCACGCTCGTCGACACCATCGTACCGGGCCGTATCCGCGACGCATCCGAGGCCGCGGCGGTTGCCGAGCGTCTGGGCTACGAGGATCCCTTCCTGGCCGTGCGCGAGCCCTTCCAGATGTGGGGCATCCAGGGCGACGAGTCGCTTGCCGAGAAGCTTCCCTTTGTGAAGGCTGGTCTTCCGGGTGTCTTTGTGACTCCCGACGTCACCCCGTACAAAAAGCGCAAGGTCCGCATCCTCAACGGTGCCCATACCGCCTTCGTTCCGGGTTCCTGGGTTGCCGGCTTTGATATCGTGCGCGACTGCATGCATGACGAGACCATTCGCGGCTTCATGAACACCATGCTCTACGACGAGGTCATTCCGACGCTTGCCGCCGACTTGGATGTCGAGGACTGCAAGGCCTTTGCCGCCGCCGTCGAAAACCGCTTCGACAACCCGTTTATTGATCATGCGCTGCTCTCCATCTGCCTCAACTCCACGGCTAAGTGGCGCGCTCGCGACCTGCCCACGCTCAAGGACTACGTTGCCGAGACCGGCAACCTGCCCAAGTGCCTGGCGACGAGCCTCGCTACGCTCATCTCCTTCTACACGCAGGAGCTCGTGTCCCGCGAGGGCGACGGCCTGCACCTGCGTCGCTCCGACGGCACCGAGTACACCGCTCAGGACGACGCCTTCGTACTCGATTTCTACGCCGCCCACGCCGGTGCCGACGATGCCCAGCTGGTGCACGACGTGCTCACCAACGAGCAGATGTGGGGCGAGGACCTTACGCAGATCGCCGGTCTTGAGGAGTTTGTCGTCAGTGCGCTCGCCGTCGTGCGCACCGAGGGTGCCAAGCAGGCCTTCGCCAACGCTCAGGCGTAAATTTCCGGCGCAGACGCGGGCGCGGGACGGCGTGCCCGCGTCTCGACTTCTGCTCAACCTGTAGGGTTAGGACCATTTGCAATGAACACTATCCAGATCAATCCGGCCGACAACGTGATCGTCGCGCTGTCGCCGCTTGCCAAGGGCACCGCCGTCGCGGTTCCCGGGGTGGGCGAGGTCGTGGCCGCGGAGGATATTCCGCAAGGCCACAAGATGGCGGTGCGCTCGATTGCCGCCGGCGAGGACGTCATTAAGTACGGCCTTCCTATCGGACACGTGACGGGCGATGTCCAGCCCGGTCAGTGGCTCCACACGCACAATGTGAAGACCAACCTTTCGGGCGAGGTCGAGTACACCTACAACCCCACGCATCCGGTCGTTGAGTCGGTTGAGCCCGAGACCTTTATGGGGTTCCGCCGCGCCGACGGTCGTGCCGCGACGCGCAACGAGCTGTGGATCATCCCCACGGTCGGCTGTGTCAACGAAGTCGCCCGTGCCATGTGCGAGCAGGCCCAGGATCTGGTCGATGGCTCGCTGGAGGGCGTCTACTACTTCCCGCATCCGTTCGGTTGCTCGCAGACCGGCGCCGACCATGTCCAGACGCGTCGTCTGCTGGTGGCGCTCTCGCGTCACCCTAATGCGGCCGGCGTGCTGTTCCTGTCGCTCGGTTGCGAGAACTGCACACACCAGCAGGTGCTCGACGAGCTCGGTGACTTCGATCACGAGCGCGTTCGCTTTCTCACCTGCCAGGATGTAGCCGACGAGCAAATCGAGGGCCACAAGATTCTGGCCGAGCTGGCAGACCTGGCAAAGCAGTCCAAGCGCGAGCCCATTCCGGCCTCCGAGCTGGTCATTGGTCTTAAGTGTGGCGGCTCCGACGGTCTTTCGGGCATTACCGCCAACCCCACGATCGGTCGCGTGAGCGATATGGTCGTCGCCCGTGGCGGCACGTCGGTGCTTACCGAGGTGCCCGAGATGTTTGGCGCGGAGAGCATCCTGCTCGACCGTTGCGAGAACGAGCAGGTCTTTAACGCTGCCTCCGACATGCTCAATGGATTTAAGGACTACTTTATTAGCCACGGCGAGGTCGTTTATGAGAACCCGAGTCCCGGCAACAAGGACGGCGGTATTGCCACGCTCGAGGACAAGAGCTGCGGCTGCGTGCAAAAGGGCGGATCTGCCCCCATCGTCGACGTGCTGCCGTATGCCGGCCAGGCAAATAAACACGGCCTGAACATGCTGTGCGGTCCGGGCAACGACATGGTATCCACCACGGCGTTGACGGCTGCCGGCTGCCACGTGATTCTGTTCTCGACCGGCCGCGGCACACCGTTTGGCGCGCCGGCGCCTACCCTCAAGGTGTTCACCAATCAGCGTTTGTGCGACCACAAGGCCAACTGGATGGACTTTAACGCTGGCGTGATTGCCACGGGTGAGCGCACGCTCGACGAGGCTGCCCACGATCTGTACCAGCTGGTGCTGGAGACGGCGAGCGGTAAGCTCACGAGTGCTGAGCGCCGTGGCTGTCACGAGATCAGTATCTGGAAGGACGGCGTCTGCCTGTAGTGGCAAATGCGCCCAAGCATAGCGCGATGTCATCGGCCCCGTCGGGAGTGTTCTCGGCGGGGCTTTTTCGTTTCGTGGTTAAGTGAATATGTGGAAAATCTGATAAACGTTCACCTATCTCATGGCTGTCCAGCATGGCACCTTTACCAGCAGAAAATAGGTGTGAGGATCTCAATTGTGTCCGTTCAGCGGTAAAAATCGACCGTTCGAGGATAATATGCAAGTGAACGTTCACCTTTCGTAAGGAATCGCGCATAATCTAACTAAACGTTCACCCTGAACGCTGGGCAGACAGATGTCAGTGTGGACTCCAATGTCTTGCTGCAAGACAATCGAGAAAAGAGAGGGAGCTCGATGACTAATAAGATCGGAAAAAAGCGTAAGATCACATTCTGGACGCGCTTGGGCTTTGGTATGGGCGGTATGCTCAATTCCGGTGCCCTGACCTTTACGCACAGCTACATGGTGCTGTTCCTGTCCACGGAGTGTGGCCTGTCCGCAGGCGAGGCTGCACTGATCAGCTCGTTTGCCATCTATGTCAACGCCATTCTTTGCCCGCTGATGGGCTTTGTGGCCGATAACTTCTATGCCACCAAGATTGGCCGCATCTTTGGTCGTCGTCGTTTCTGGATCTTGCTGGCCATCCCGATGATGATCGCCGAGCCGCTCATCTTCGTGGCTACGCCGTTTGGCTTCCCGTACTACTTTGTGCTGTACCTGATCTACAACGTCGCGTACACGTTCTGCACCGCCAACCTGTCGCCGCTTACCATCGAGATGACCGACGACTTTAAGGAGCGTACGTACCTCACCGGCTACAAGCATCTCTTTGGTAACGCCGCCGGCTTCCTGATGGCTGCACTTGTGGGCTTCGGCTTTGGCACCTTCGGCGAGACCAACCCGTTCAGCTACTTCATCATCGCTACGGTCAACGCTTCGGTCATGGCAATCTCGCTGCTTTGTGTGTACCTGTCCACGTGGGAGCACACCCCCGAGGAGGTCGCTCAGGAGAAGATCGAGAGCGTCGGCGAGGGTATCAAGAAGTTCTTTGTGGACGTTATCTCCACCTTCCGCAACAAGTCCTTCCGCAAGGTCCTGTACGCACAGGTCTCCACGAAGCTCGCTGCTGCCTGCTGGTCTGCCTGCCTGTCCTTCTTCATCGTCTACTGCCTGCAGATTCCTAAGTCCTACGAGTCCGTGATGGAGATGCCTGGCAAGGTCGTCGCTATCGTCTGCACCGCCATCTGGGTCGCCCTCATGGCCAAGAAGGGCTTCCACAAGTCTTGGTACCTCGCAAATGTCGGTTGCGCTGCGTGCATCATTGCCTACAACTACTTCGCCTTTGGTCAGATCAACGGCACCTCCACGGTCGCCATCGCCATGATCGCCTACCCCATCATCTTCGCCATCTGGAAGTTCTTCTACGTCGGCTTCCAGTACCTGCCCGATGTTCTGCTCAACTACATCCCCGATGTCGATGAGCTCATCACCCTGCGTCGTCGCGAGGGCATCTACAGCTCCGCGCAGCAGCTCTGCCAGCAGATCGCCCAGGCTATCGCCGTCAACGTGTGGGCTATCGTCCTTGCTGCCTCCGGCTTCATTCAGACCGCCGGCAATAGCGACGCCGTGACCCAGCCCGCTACCGTGCCTCTGTATATCTGCGGCTACATGATCATCGGCTGCGCCGGCTTCTTCCTGCTTGCGGCCGTCCTTGCCCGCGGCATCAAGATCGACAAGGAGCAGTGCGACGTCCTTTGCGACGAGATTCACCGAGTCAAGGAGGGTGGCAAGATGGCCGACGTCAAGCCCGAGGTCAAGGCGCTTTGCGAGGAGCTCTCCGGCTTTAAGTACGAGGACTGCTTTGCCCACAACAACGTTGGCTTCCAGGACGGTAGCGTAACTCCCGCCGAGTAAGGCCGACATATCGTCCAAATCACAGGGCCGTGCCACCGGAATTCCGCCGGCAGGTACGGCCCTTTTTTAACAGCGTACAATTTGCCTTTAGAGCATCTTTTTGAGGGAGAAATCCATGGAGACGAACGTTATCTGGCGCAACGCGCGCGCGGCGGTTATCGAGCTTGACGACGGCGGTTACTTTACCTGCGCCGATACGTGGGAGATCTTTGTCAACGACGAGCCCGCCGGTACCACGAATACGGTCGAGACCTATGTCGACGGCCTGACCCCCGGCAAGCGCAACCTGGTTCGTTTTGTTTGTGGCGAGCGTGAGCTGAGCGTAGGTGTCACCACGCCGGCTGAGCCCTTTACCATCAACGTTCGCGACTGTGGCGCCAAGGGCGATGCCGAGCATGATGACACCACCAACATCCAGGCTGCCATCATGGCCTGCCCCAAGGGTGGCCGCGTGCTGATCCCCGCCGGTAGTTATCGCATCAAGTCTCTCTTCCTTAAGAGCAATATCAACATCGAGCTCGCCGAGGGAGCGGTGCTGTTGGCCCGTCACGATCGCGCGGCGCTTGCCTACATTCCGGGCACGGTCACAGGCGACGAGGGCGCCGGGTATGCCGGCACCGATATGCTGCCCCTGGGCCGCTGGGAGGGCGAGAGTTTCTCGACCTACTGCTCTACCTTTACGGGTCTGAGCGTGCACGACGTGTGTATCTATGGCCGCGGCGCGATTGACGGTCAGACTGATTTTGCCGAGGACAACTGGTGGAACAAGGACTTTAAGAACATCTTCCGCCCCGAGGAGGGCCGTGAGGTCGCCCGCCCGCGCATGATCTTCCTGTCCGAGTGCCAAAACGTGAGCTTGGCTGGCTTCACCGTCCGCAACAGCCCGGCGTGGAACGTCCACCCCATCCTGTGCGAGCACATCGATGCGCTCTGCCTGTCGATCGAGGGCCCCAAGAACTCCCACAACACCGACGGCTTCGATCCCGAGAGCTGCGGTTTTGTTCGCATCCTTGGTTGTCAGTTCTCGGTGGGCGACGATTGCATCGCCATCAAGAGCGGCAAGCTGGGCATTGAGCCCGAGCTTCGCCCCGCTACGCACGACGTGCTGATCTCTCACTGCTACATGCACGATGGCCACGGCGCCGTGGTCCTGGGTTCAGAGGCTGCCGGCGGCATCAAGGACCTTACCGTGAGCAAGTGCCTCTTTGAACGCACCGACCGCGGCCTGCGCGTCAAGACCCGCCGCGGGCGCGGCAAGGACGCCGTCAACGAGGGCATTACCTTTGAGCACATTCGCATGGACGAGGTGCTCACGCCCTTCGTGGTCAACTCGTTCTACTTCTGCGACAAGGACGGCAAGACCGATTACGTGCAGTCTCGCGAGGCGCTGCCCGTCGACGACCGCACGCCCGGCTTTGGTGCCACGACGTTTTGCGATATCGAGGCCACCAACTGCCATGCTGCCGCGGCCTATATCACGGGTCTGCCCGAGAGCAAGGTGACGCGTCTGACGTTCCAAGACGTTCACGTTACCTTTGCCGACGATGCCGAGCCCTTTGTCCCGGCCATGGCCTGCGGCGTTGAGCCCATGGTACGCCAGGGCATCATCGCGCAAAACGTCAAGGTACTCGATCTGCAAAATGTGGTGATCGAGGGCCAGGACGGCGAGGAACTGCAGCTCCAGAACGTCGACAAGGTTATCCGCTCCTAACTCGGGGTGATGACCAGGGCTGCATTGTCGGATAAATCGGCAATGCAGCCCTTGTGCGATACGGCCGTGTGCGCTGCGCTACGCATCATGGTGAAAGGGAATACATGCTCAATAAAACGATTCCTGTCGGGGTCGATGGCTCGTCTGCCACGATTACGTCTTATGTTTTTGCCCCGACCGAAGATGCTTATGCTTTAAAACCGCTGCCTGCAGTTGTGGTCGTGCCAGGAGGCGGCTACGATCACATTTCGCCGCGCGAAGGCGAGCCGGTAGCGCTCCGTTTGTTGGCGATGGGCTACCAAGCGTTTGTACTGAACTATTCGGTTGCTCCGGCTGTCTATCCGCTGGCATTGCAAGAACTCGCGCGGGCGGTCGATACCGTCCGAAGCCATGCGGCAGAGTACTGTGTCGATCCTGATCGGATTACGGTCATGGGTTTTTCGGCCGGTGGGCATCTAGTTGGCTTGCTCGGGGCGCTTTGGGACCAACCCTGGCTTGCAGAGTCGATTTCGGCATCGCCTGAGTCGATTCGGCCTGACACACTTTGCTTGGGCTATCCGGTCGTAAGCTCGGGGACCTATGCTCATCGTGGTTCGTTTGAACACCTAACGGGTGCCGATGGCGCTTTGGCTCAAAAGTTGTCGATCGAGAATATGGTGGGCGATGGCTTCCCCCGTACATTCTTGTGGCATACCGCCGAGGATGCATCGGTACCAGTTCAAAATAGCCTCCTTCTTGCGCAGGCTCTTGCCGACCACGGGATTGGCTTTAGCCTACATGTCTTTCCGCATGGAAAGCATGGGGCATCGCTCGCCACGGCCCAAACGGCATTTAAGGGCTGCGCCGAGCATATTCAGCCACAGGTTCAGGGCTGGCCTGAACAGTTCGCTTCCTGGGAGCGTGATGGACGATGAGCGAAAGTATCTATACGCTGTGCGTTTCGAGGGCTGCGGCAGGAGCGTATCCAACGATTTCCGATGCCTTGGCGGCAGCCGATCAGCTCTATCCGGATGCCGAGCAACCGGTGATGATTCGCGTCGATCCGGGCGAGTATTGCGAGCGGGTCGAGATTCATCGCTCGCATGTGACGATTGAGGGAGAGACGGCCGACAGCGTGCGTATCGTGGGCAGCCTGGGTGCCAAGATGCCTTCGGAGGACGGCTCGGGCGTCGACGGCACGCTCGGCACGTTTAGGACCTATACCGTTTTGGTCGATGCCGACGACGTACGGCTCGAGAACCTCACGATCGAAAACGATGCGGGCGATGGGCGCGAGGTCGGTCAGGCGATTGCCCTGTATGCCGATGGCGACCGTCTGGTTGTCGATGCCTGCTGCATTAAGGGACACCAAGACACGCTGTTTTTGGGTCCGCTGCCGCCGCATGAGGCCAAACCGGGCGGGTTTATAGGACCCAAACAGTATGCGCCGCGCCGGGTGGGGCGCCAGTATTTTCGACGTTGCCGGATCGAGGGCGATGTCGACTTTATCTTTGGCGGCGCGCGTGCCTACTTTGAGGGGTGCGAGATTCGCTCGCTCAACCGCGATATGGACGTGAACGGCTACGTGACGGCGGCGTCGACGCCCGAAGGCGAGCCGCACGGCTTTGTGTTCCACGGCTGTTCGTTTACAGCTCCGGATGGCGTGGCGCCGGATTCGGTCTACCTGGGTCGTCCTTGGCGCGAATGGGCGCAAACTGCGCTGATCGATTGCTGGCTGGGGCGACATATCAAGCGCGAAGGCTGGTGGGATTGGAATAAGCCGGCGGCACACAACTGCGTGCAGTATGCTGGCGCGATTCTGCATGGGCCGGCGGGTGATACTACCGGCTGGGTGCCGTGGGCGAATGAACTCGATGTGATGGCTGCCGCCGGGTACGCTCGCGAGCAGGTGCTTGCCGGTGGGGATGGCTGGGATCCCGAGGGCGGCGACGGTGATGCGGTTGAGACGGTTGAACTGTCTGCCAATGGCCGCACCGTGCACATCGAGACGTACTGCGAAGACGAGCCTGCGCTGCGTGCCCGGCTGAAGCGCGAGGGACGTTCGGCTGCTTTTACGGGCAAGACTCCTGCAGATTTTGAGGCATGGAAGATTGCGACCAGGACTCGTCTGTACGATGTTTTGGGCCTTTCGCTTATGGACCGCGTCCCGATTGAGATTCGTGAGCTCAGCCGCGTGCTGGTTGCCGGCGGCATCGTGCGCACCCATGCGATGTTGCAGGTCGAGCGTGATGTTTGGATGCCGTTCTACCTGCTCGAGCCGCAGTCGCCTAAGCTCGATGCGCGCGGCCGCAAGTGTTGCTATATCTGCCCGCATGGCCATCAGGGAGCGGGTGCTGCAAGTGTAGCTGGTGTTGCGGGCGTGCCGGCTGTCGATGATGCCGTGCGTAAGTTCAATTACGACTACGGTCTGCGTTTGGCACGCATGGGTTACGTGACCGTCTGCCCTGATGCGCGCGGTTGGGGATACCGTCGTGACTGGAAGGGTCAGGGCGATGACGAGAACAGCTACCTGCGCGGTACGTGTCTGAATCAAGCACGTATGGCCGAGCCACTGGGTCTCACGGTTGCGGGCCTCAACGTCTGGGACAACATGCGCTTGATCGATTACTTGGAGGCGCGCGGCGACATTGCCATGGATGACTTGGGTTGCTTTGGTTTTTCGGGTGGCGGCTACATGACGTTGTACCTGGCCGCACTCGACCCGCGTGTGCGCAAGGCGTTTGTCTCGGGCTATCTGTACGGTGTCGGTGATTCACTGCTGCACCTCAATGGCAATTGCAGCTGCAACTACACACCCGGACTTTGGCGCTTACTCGACATGGGCGATATTGCCTCGCTCATCGCGCCGCGCCCGCTGTTGGTGCAGAGCTGCGAAGAGGATCATCTGAACGGTGCGCGCGGGCTGAAAAATGTTGACGAGCAGCTCAAGATCGTGCGCGATGCCTACAAGTTGCTGGGTCGCAGAGATGGCCTGCGGCACGAGGTGTGTCCGGGTGAACACCATCTGGGCGTGGCACATCTTGCCGAGGATATCGAATGGCTCGATTCGCACGTTGCGGAATGCGCCCCCGTGCATAGCCCCTCGGCATGCTGCGAATAAACGGTACGTTCCTGTATGACCGCCGATGGGCGGATGAGGAGAAGATTATGGAAACGAAGAGCTTGAGTGAATCGACCATTTGCTGCTTTGGCGACTCAACGACCTGGGGCGACAACGGCTGCGGTGGGGGAGGCAACGACATCTCGTGGACCTCGCATTTGGGCGCGTTGCTGGGAGGCGCGGTCATCGAGAACTTTGGCATCAAGGGTTCGCGTATCGCCATCAAGGCCGACCGCAGCGATTCGTTTGTCGAGCGCCTGGACGGCATCGGCAATGCGGCTGATATCTACATCGTCTTTGGCGGCGTCAACGACTTTAGCCGCAACGTGCCGCTTGGCGAGTTGGGCAGTACCGATGTGCACGAGTTCTATGGTGCACTCGATTACCTGATCCGCACCATCACGGCGCGTTCGCCCCAGGCAAAGCTTGTGTTTATGACGCCGTGCAAGACGAGCGGTAAGCACGAGAAGGATATCCCGGCAAGCGATGAGCTCAATCACCTGGGGTTGACGCAGGTCGCCTACGTAAAGGCGATGCTCGAGGTCTGTGACCGCTACTCCGTTCCGGTGATTGACCTGTATGCGCAAAGCGGTATCAGCCCGTTTTTGCCGGAGCACTGCGAGCTCTATATGCCGGACGGTCTGCATTACAGTCCTGCCGGCTATGAGCGCCTGGCGCATCGCATCGCCGCGGGTCTCACCGCCGTTTGCCGCTAAAAGTCTGCCGTTTGCGGGGAATATAGGGTTAACGTTCACCCTATATTCCCCGTTCGCGTTACACTAGGGGTAACGTTCACCTATCGTTTATGTCAGAGGGGACAGCAATGGGTTGCAATCAAATCCTGGACCGTTATATCGAGCAGTTGATCGAAACCTCTACGCCGCAGGCGCCGGCTTGGAATATCGAAAAGATTCGCGCCGGCAAGGAGAACACCTGGAACTATATCGACGGCTGCATGATCAAGGCGCTCATCGAGCTGTACGAGATCACGGGTGAGCAGCGCTACCTGACCTTTGCCGATGACTACATCGATTTCTTTGTCCAGGACGACGGTACCATCAAACATTACAACCCGCAGGATTACAACCTCGATAACGTCAATGCGGGCAAGACCCTCTACAAGCTGTATGACCTGGTGGGCAAGCCCAAGTACCGTGCCGCCATGGACACCATCTACCGCCAGCTCGAGACCCAGCCGCGCACCAAAGAAGGCGTGTTTTGGCACAAGGCCGTCTATCCCAACCAGATCTGGCTCGATGGCATGTATATGGCCCAGCCGTTCTACATGCAGTACGAGCTGAGCTTCCACAACCGTCGTGCCTGCTCGGACAGCTTCCATATGTTCCAGGTCGTGCATGACCTGATGCGCAACCCCCTCAACGGTCTGTACTATCACGCTTACGACGCGAGCCGCAAACAGTTCTGGTGCGACCCGGTCACCGGCCTTTCGGCTAACTTCTGGCTGCGCGCCGAGGGCTGGTTTGCCATGGCACTCATCGATACCTGGGAGCTCATGCCGCCTTCGATGTCAGCCGAGAAGGACGAGATTCGCAAGATGTTCCACGACCTGATCGACGCCATGCTGCCGTATCAGGACGAGAAGACCGGCATGTGGCATCAGGTCATCAACCTGCCCAATATCGCCCCCAACTACCTGGAGGAGTCGGGCAGCGCCATCTTTGCCAACGCCATCATGAAGGGCGTGCGTCTGGGCGTGCTGGGCGAGCGTTACTACCAGTACGGCCGTCGCGCCTTCGACGGCATCTGCGAGACCTGCCTGTCCGAGTATGACGGGCAGCTGGCGCTCGACAACATCTGCCTGGTTGCGGGCTTGGGAAACACCGCGCACCGCGAGGGCACGTTTGATTACTACATGAGCGAGCCCGTGGTCAAAAATGATGCAAAGGGTGTGGCGCCGCTGGTGCTTGCCTATATCGAGACCATGCATCACGACAAGCTGGCCGGTAAGCGCGATCCGCTCGCCCCCTCGGGCGTGTGCTCCATCGAGGACCCGTTTGGCGGATACACCCCGGGCATCAACGCTCATAAGGGATGTGAATAACGTGGGGGCTATTACTCCGGGTGTACGTTTGCACGACCTTCCGCAGGGGACCGTCGAGGAACGCATTCGCATGGCGGGAGAGCTGGGCTTTTCGTGCATTCAGCTGCCGAGCAAGGTGCTCTACGCATCGATGGGGATCGATCGAGGCGGCCTGACCAGCGAGCTTGCCGACCATTTGCGTGCCGTGCTCGATGAGGCGGGCGTTTCGGTCGCCGTGCTCGGCTGCTATAAGAATTTGGCGACGCCCGATCGCCAACAGCTCATGGATAACTTTGCCGAGTACGAGGCGTGCCTGAACTTTGCCCAGATGCTCGGCGGCTGCCCGGTGGGTACCGAGACCGGTCGCCCCAATGCACAGAACCGCGTTGCTGACGACCGCATGACCGATGAGGCGCTCAATGCGTTTGCAGACGGGCTTGCACACGTCTGCGATCGGGCCGAGGCCGTGGGTGGGCAAATTTTGATCGAGCCCGGTTGGAACGAGACGGTCAACACGCCGGATCGCTGCCGCGAGGTGCTGGAGCGCGTCTCGAGCCCGTCGCTCGGCGTGATCTATGACCCGGTATCGCTGCTGCACCCCAGTGTTGTTGACGAAGCGCAGGAAATCACAGCGCGCATGCTCTACTTATGCGGCAGTAAGATCCGCGTGCTGCATGCCAAGGATTTTGAGGTCGTCGACAACGAGGACGAAGCCGGTTGGTGCGACGGCACGGGTTCACGCCTGGTGTGCCACGGCGTGGGCGAGACGGGACGATATGACTTTGAGCCCGTGGTGGCCTGGGCGGCTGCCGCCTGCCCTGGGATTCCCTGCGTGGTCGAGAACAGCGTGCCGGCGACGGCGGCTGACTGCCTGGCGACACTCAAGCACATGTCCGCTCGCTGCGGGGCTTCGCATCGCGAGTTATAGCATTGGCTTTTGCCGTGTCGGCAGATTGAGATTACCTGTATGGGGGCGGCGGTGAAGGGTCTTTATCGTCGCCCCATTGGATTGCATTAAAAAGGGGAGTTGCGTGGCTATCCACATTGTCGAAGAGGCGAATCGTTGCCTGGGTTGTAAAAGGGCGTTCTGTCAGATTGAGGGCTGTCCAGTTCAGACGCCTATTCCGCAGGTCATCGACCTGTTCAAGCAGCGTCGTCTAGAAGAGGCGGGCGAGCTACTGTTCCAGAACAATCCCATGAGCGCGGTCTGCTCCATGGTGTGCAATCATTCGGGCCAGTGCGAGGGCGCTTGCATTCAGGGCCGTAAGGGCACACCCGTGCATTTTTCGAGCATCGAGCACTACATCTCCACAGCGTATTTAGATCGTAAGGAGTGGACGCCCGCGCCGTCGTGTGGCAAACAGGTTGCTGTGGTCGGTTCCGGTCCCGCCGGTATTACCGTGGCCATTAAGATGGCCCAGCTGGGCTGTGCCGTCACGGTATTTGAACAGCGCCCCGAGATCGGCGGTGTGCTGGAATACGGTATCCCCGAGTTCCGCCTGCCCCGTGCGCTCGTACAAAAGTACCGTCACGTGATGTGCTCGCTTGGCGTGCGCGTGCGCCCCTCGACCACCATCGGCGGCGCACTGCACATCGATGACCTGCTACGTGACGGCTACGACGCGGTCTTTGTCGGTACCGGTACCTGGCGAGCTCGAAAGTTGGGTATTCCCGGCGAGTCGCGCGGCAACGTGCTGTTTGGCATCGATTACCTGGTCGATCCCGCGAGCGTGGCAATCGGGCAGAACGTGGCGGTCATCGGTGCCGGCAATGTTGCCATGGATGTTGCCCGCACAGCCCTGCGCTCGGGCGCTCGCAAGGTCACCGTGTATGCCCGCTCGCGCCATATCTCGGCCATCGACGACGAGGTCGAGCTGACCGAGCTCGATGGTGCCGAGATTGTGTGCGGCAAGGCGATCTGTGCCATCGACGATAACGGTCCGGTCTTCGAGACGGCTATCTTCGACGAGGAGAATAACGTGGTGGGGTACGAGGAAGAGCTCGACCATGCGTCTGCCGACACAGTTGTGATTGCGGCTTCGCAGGTGCCCAAAGACAAGCTTGTGCTTACGACGGGTGGTCTGGAGACCGACCATCGCGGCCTGCTTTCGGTCGATGAATGCGGTATGACCACCGTGCCTGGCGTCTTTGCCGCCGGCGACGTGGTTAACGGCCCGCTCACCGTGGTTCATGCCGTGGCAGGCGCCAAGCTCGCCGTCGAAGGCATGACTGCCTATTTGGGTCTCTAACATATCCCATCCATTAGTTGCGGTGAAATACGGACTGTTTTGGCTGTCAAAAGCCTCGATTGCTCCGTATTCCACCGCAACTTTTTTGTGAGGATCGGGATGGAAAGTGGGGAGTGCGAGCGAGTACGAATGCGGCGGATACTGATACGATAGGTACGTCAGCAACTGCCGCCGAGCGGCTCAAATGAAAGGAACCCTGGATGGAGTCCTCCGCCTACCCGATGCTCTTTAGTCCGATCAAGGTCGGTACGACCGAGGTCAAGAACCGCGTCTTTATGCCGCCGGTGTCCACGAACCTGGCCGATCATGGTTATGTGACCGACGACTTGGTCGATCATTACTGTGCCCGTGCCAAGGGCGGCGTTGGCCTGATCATCACCGAGGTCGTGACGGTCGAGCCTACCTATACCTATTTGCCGGGTGACATGTGCTGCTACGACGACACGTTTATCCCCGGCTGGGAAAAGCTCGCCGCGGCCGTCCACAAGTATGGCTGCAAGATCATGCCGCAGCTCTTCCACCCCGCCTACATGGCCTTTAACATTCCGGGCACGCCGCGCCTGATCGCCCCGTCCTTTGTGGGCCCGTCCTATGCCCGCGAGGCGCCGCGTCCTATCACGGTCGACGAGATTCACGAGCTCACGCATCAGTTTGGCGACGCCGCTGTGCGTATGCAAAAGGCTGGCGTCGATGGCGTCGAGGTCCATGCGGCGCATGCCCACGGCATGCTTGGCGGCTTTTTGACCCCGCTCTACAACAAGCGTACCGATGAGTACGGCGGCTCGCTCGACGCCCGCATGCGCTTCTTGCTCGAGGTCATCGCCGAGATTCGCGAGCGCTGCGGCAAGGACTTTATCATCGACGTCCGCATCTCGGGCGATGAGTACACCGATGGCGGTCTGACCCTCAACGACATGATCTACGTCTCGCGTCGCCTGGAGAAGGCCGGCGTCGACATGATTCACGTGTCGGGCGGCACCACCATCAAGCGCGGCTCCGCGATTCCCGCCGCCGGTACGCAGCAGGCCTCGCACGCCGCCTGCTCGCGTGAGATTAAGAAGCACGTGAACATTCCCGTTGCCACGGTCGGCCGCATTAACGAGGCCTGGATCGCCGAGGAGCTGATCGAGGACGGCGCTGCCGACATCTGTATGATGGGCCGCGCCAATCTGTGCGATGCCGAGTTCTGCAATAAGGCCGCTGCCGGCAACGCCGACGAGATTCGTCCCTGCATCGGTTGCCTGCGCTGCCTGAACGGTATCATGTTTGGCAAGCGCATCTCCTGTACCGTCAACCCGGACGTGGAGCGCGACGAGGCCGGCTACGAGCCTGCCGCCGAGGCCAAGAACGTGCTGGTTGTGGGCGCTGGTCCTGCGGGCATGGAGGCAGCCTACATTGCCGCCAAGCGCGGCCACAACGTGGTGCTCGTGGATAAGCAGGACGAGCCGGGCGGCGAGATGCGCATCGCGGCCGTTCCGCCGGCAAAGCAGGAACTCACCCGCGTGATCAAGTATCAGTACCGTCGCTTGGCCGAGGCCGGCGTCACATGCGTCTTTGGCACCGAGCTTTCGGCCGAGGACATTCAGCGTGACTACGCGGGCTACGAGGTTGTCCTTGCTTATGGCGCCGAGCCCATCGCCCCGGCCTTCATGCAGGGCTTTAAGCAGGTTATGACGGCTGACGACCTACTGGGTGGCAAGGCTTTCCCGGGCAAGAAGATCGTCATCGTGGGCGGCGGCACCGTTGGCTGCGAGACGGCCGATTACCTGGCCCCGTTGGTCAACGACCTGTCGCCGGCCAATCGCGACGTCACCGTCATCGAGATGACCAAGACGCTTGCCGCCAACGAGGGCGGCGCCGGTCGCGCGGTGCTCATCACGCGCATGCTCTCCAAGGGCGTTCACGTGCTGACCGAGGCCAAGGTGACCGAGATTACCGAGGATGCCATCAGCTACGAGAAGGACGGCGAGGTCCACACCATCGCCGATGCCGATACGCTGGTACTTGCCATGGGCTATCGTCCCAATACCAAGTTGGCCGACGACCTTGCTGCAGCCGGCGTTACCACCCACGTGTTGGGCGATGCCAACAAGTGCGGCAACATCCGCGACGCCATCGGCGACGGCTACAAGATTGCCTGCGAGCTCTAGTTAATCCCTTGGTGCATGGGGCCTGTCCCCGCGGCGTCAGTCGGTAGATAGCAAAAAGCGGCGGTCGTCCCGTACGTGGGACGACCGCCGCTTGCGTTAGCTGCAATGAGTCGTGCGATTAGAGGCCCAGGATCTCCTTGACCTTGGTGATGATGGCCTCGTCGGTTGCGTTGGCAAAGAAGTACTCCTGGAAGTGCTCGCCGGCAAGTGCGCCCTTCACCAGGTCCTGATCGATCTCGCCCAGGACGTCGACGAGCGGACGCATGGTCACAGCGCGCACGCCGTCGAGGATCTTCTTGTTGCGCTGCTCGGGCTCAACACGCTCGGCAGGATAGCCGTTGCCCGAACCAAAGCCAAAGAGCTTCTCGAAGGTGTACTCGAGGTTGAGCTCCTGGCCCCAGCCGTTCTTAAGAGCGAAGGGCATGGCGACGGCGTTGCCATCGTTGACCTGGGCAAAGGTGTAGGCGTCGAGCGGGTCGGCAACGTGGCCGCACAGCACGCCGGGGAAGGAGTTGCAGGCGAGCATGGCGCCCTCGCCGGTGCCGCAGCCGGTCACGACGTAGTCGGCAGCGCCGGAGTTGAGCAGCACGGCGGCAAGGATGCCGTTCTGCACGTAGGTGAGGGGCTTGGAGTCGGCGTCGGCATACATACCATAGTTAAAGACAGTGTGGCCCATGGGCTCGACAACCTTCTTAAGGGCAGCCTCGATCATGGGGTTCTTGGAGTTCTGAGAGTTCTCATTGATCAGAGCGATTTTCATTGCGAATTACCTTTCTATTTCTAACTTGCGGTGAAATACGGACTGTTTTGCCTGATAGAAGCCAAAACCAATCCTTATCTCACCGCAACTCAAATGAAAAACGATTGGGGAAAACTGATGTGGGCAGTTGCGGTGACGCTTATTGAGGCTGCTTGCCGATATAGGCGAGGATGCCGCCGTCGACGTAGAGGATATGGCCGTTGACGAAGTTCGACGCGTCGGAAGCCAAGAACACGGCGGGGCCCTTCAGATCCTCGGGCGTGCCCCAGCGGGCAGCCGGCGTCTTAGCAATGATGAACTGGTCAAACGGGTGGCGGCTGCCGTCGGGCTGCGTCTCGCGCAGCGGCGCGGTCTGCGGCGTGGCGATGTAGCCGGGCCCAATGCCGTTGCACTGGATATTGGCCTCGCCAAACTCCGAGCAGATGTTCTTGGTGAGCATCTTCAGGCCGCCCTTGGCCGCGGCATAGCCGGCGATGGTCTCGCGGCCCAGCTCACTCATCATCGAGCAGATGTTGATGATCTTGCCGTGGCCCTTGGCGATCATGCCGGGCAGACAGGCCTTGGACACGATAAACGGTGCGTTGAGGTCAATATCGACGACACGACGGAAGTCCTCGGCGCTCATGTCGAGCATCGGGGTGCGCTGAATGACGCCGGCGTTGTTGACCAGGATATCGGGCGTGGTACCAAAGTCGGCCTCGATCTTGGCGATGAGCTCGGCGACGACGGCCTCGTCGGTGACGTCTGCCACGTAACCATGAGCCTCAAAGCCCAGCTCGCAGTAGTGCTTCTCGGCCTCGGCGACCTTGTCGGCGTGACGTGCGTTAAAGGCGATCTTGGCGCCGGCCTCTCCGAGCGCCTCGGCAATGGCCATGCCAATGCCATAGGTGGCGCCGGTTACCAGTGCGACCTTGCCGTCCAGACGGAAGCTGTCCATAAGATCAGACATAGCGATCCTTTCAAAAGAAACGTTCATCTATATAAGTCTTGCTTTTCATACAAGGTCAGTATAGGAGAAGAGGAGGATTTAAAAATCAGATTCTCCTAAAATCAGGTGAACGTTCACTTTTAAAAGGTAAACGGTGATCTCGCCCTTGCCGCGCGGACGTTTATTCGCTCTGTTCCTGCGTGCCCTCTGCGATCATGTTGCGGTTGTACACCAGATGCAGGTACATCGCGTCGTGCGCTGCGGTGGGATTGCGCGCGGCGATGGCGTCGGCCACGCCACGGTGGGTGCGGATGGTTTCCTCAACCAGCTTTTTGCCGGTCACGTCAATAAACAGGGGGACAGACGCCTTGAGCACGCCCATTAGGCGGGGAACGACAAGGTTGCCGGAGCTTTCGGCAATGGCATTGTGGAACGCGGTGTCGGCGGCGGAGTAATCCTCACCGGCCTCGGCCAGGCGCTCGGATTCGTCGCAGAGCTCTTTGATACAGACGACCTGGTCGTTAGTTGCGTGCTCTGCGGCCATGCTGGCCATCTGCGGCTCGATCATAAAGCGCACCTCGAGTAGGTCGCGCGCCAGACGCTGCTTGTCGTCGATAAAGGTAAAGCCCAGCGGGTCGTCGGCAACGCCGGGGTTTGACGCCACATAGGTGCCCGAACCCTGCTTAATGCGCACGATATTGCGCGACTGCAGCAGCTTCATGGCCTCGCGCACCGTGCTCCTGCCGGCGCCCAGGCGCTCGACGAGCACGGCCTCCTTGGGCAGGCGATCGCCTTGTTCAAGATGCTCATCCAGGATCAGTTGAATGATTTTCTCTGAAATCTGCTCGGGGAGTCCCGAATCGGCTCGTGCCACGCTTCACCTCATATCAAAAGAATTCATCAGAGCTATTCTAGCTCATTTACAGAAGCCGCGGTGGTTCGCTCCGACAATGGAGAGCTGTAAGTAGCCGTTTACCGTCAAAAACAGATCGTTCAGGAAATACATCAGATGTATTTTGAAAAAAGTTTCCCTTTTAAACATCAGACCTATTGAGAACACGCTATAGTCTAAGGCGAATTCAAAAGGTCTGATGAATTGGAGGAAAGATGTCAGACCCAACGTTTATGGCCGACCCCACCAGGCTGGTCATCGCCGCTATCGTGGGCATCGCGCTGCTGCTTGCGCTCATCATTAAGTTCAAGCTGCATCCTGTGCTTTCGATGATGGTCTCGGCGCTCGCGATCGGCATCGGCGCCGGTATGCCGCTCGACCTGGTGGCGGACACTGTCACCAAGGGCGTGGGAACCACGCTGCAAAACATCGCCCTGCTCATTGGCCTCGGCTCGATGTTTGGCCAGATTCTTGAGGAGAGCGGCGGCGCCAAGAAGATCGCCCAGACCTTCATCGATACCTTTGGGCAGGGTCATTCCAGCTGGGCGCTGGGCATTACCGGTCTGGTTATCGGCACTACGGTGTTCTTTGAGGCCGGCGTGGTCGTTTTGATTCCACTTGCGTTTAGTGTGGCATCGCAGACCAAAAAGTCGACGCTCTACTACGGCATCGCGCTGCTCGCGGGACTTGCCGCTGGTTATGCGTTTGTGCCGCCATCGGCCGGGTCGGTTCTGGTCGCCGGCACGCTCGGTGTCGACCTGGGCACCATGATTCTCGTCGGTATCCCTACCGCCTTCATCGCCATGGCGATCGCCGGCGTCATCTGGGGTCGCAACGTGGGCGGTCGCATCTTTACCGATGTTCCGGAGCACTTTACCTCTGCCGAGGGCGCGAGCGACGAAAAGGAGCTTCCCTCCTTTGGCATGGTGCTTGCCATCGTGCTCACGCCGCTTTGTTTGATTTTGCTGGGCACGCTGTCCTCTTATATCCCCATGCCCGCCGAGCTCGCCTCGATTCTCGCCTTCCTGGGCAAGCCGTTCGTCGCTTTGACGCTCGCCACGCTCGTCGCGATGTATCTGCTGGGCGCGCGCCGCGGCTACTCCGGCGCCGAGCTCAAGGCCTTGCTCGACCGCTCTCTTAAGCCCGTCGGCATGATCTTGCTGGTTATCGCTTGCGGCGGCGTCATTCGCTGGATGCTGCAGGACTGCGGCTTGGGCCAGGTTATTGACCCTATGCTCGAGGCCTCACCGCTGCCTTTGGTGGTCGTTGCCTTTTTGATTGCCGTCATGGTGCGTGCCTCTGTCGGCAGCTCCATCGTCGCTATGACCATGGCATCGGGCATTATGGCCGCCATGCCCGCGGTTTCCGGAGCCTCAGTGCTCATGCGTGCCGCTATCTGTCTTGCTATCTGCGGCGGTGCCACGGCCCTCTCGCACGTCAACGATGCCGGTTTTTGGATGTGCTCCTCGTTCCTGGAGATTGACGAGAAGACCACCCTCAAGTCCTGGACCATTATGGAGACGCTCATCGGCCTTTCGGGTCTTGCCTGCGCCCTGGTGATTTCGTTCTTCGCCTAGTTCGCGTAGCTAAGCATCTTTTGCCGAGTGCATCGCTCGGTACCCATTTACACCTGATTCATTAACCAACGATTGGTACAACCGTTCAAATCAAAAGAGGAGAGCATCATGGACGAGAAGACCAAGGCACAGATTCAGCAGGAGGCAGCCGACCTGGTTGCCAAGCTGCAGCCGCGTTCCGGCAAGTTTCGCACCATCAGCCCCGAGATGGACCCGCTGCGTCTGGGCTCTGGCTGGTCCATCGAGGATCTGGACAAGCCGCAGGTCATTATCGAGTCGACGTTCGGCGACTCGCACCCGGGTTCTGCCGGCCTGTTCGAGCTGGTCGAGGAGGTCCGTGCTGGCGTTGCCGAGGCTGGCGGTCACGGTGCCCGTTACTTCTGCACCGATATCTGCGACGGCGAGGCCCAGGGCCACGACGGCATTAACTACTCGCTGCCCAGCCGCGACATGATCGCCAACATGATCGAGATCCATGCCAAGGCCACCCCGTTCGACGCCGGCGTCTTTGTCGCCAGCTGCGATAAGGGCCTGCCTGCGAACCTTATGGCCATGGGCCGCATCAACATCCCCTCCATCGTCGTTACCGGCGGTGTCATGGATGCAGGCCCCGACCTGTTGACCCTGGAGCAGCTCGGTGCGATTTCTGCCCGCTACGAGCGCGGCGAGATCTCTCGCGAGGAACTTGAGTTTGCCAAGCACAACGCATGCCCCAGCTGCGGCGCCTGCTCCTTTATGGGCACCGCGTCGACCATGCAGGTTACCGCCGAGGCCCTGGGCCTTATGCTCCCCGGCACGGCCCTGCTGCCCGCAACCAGCTCCGATCTGCGTGAGTTTGCGCGCGAGGCCGGCCGTCAGTCCGTGTGGCTCTCCGAACACAACCTGTGCCCGCGCGACATCGTGACCAAGGAGTCCTTCGAGAACCTCATCATGGTCCACGGCGCCATTTCCGGCTCCACCAACTCGCTGCTGCATATCCCTGCGATCGCCCGCGAGTTTGGCATCGAGATGTCCGCCGACGACTTCGACCGTCTGCACCGTGGTGCCCACTACCTGCTCAACGTTCGTCCCGCAGGTGAGTGGCCGGCGCAGTTCTTCTACTATGCGGGTGGCGTGCCGCGCATCATGGAGGAGATCAAGTCGATGCTCCACCTCGACGTCATGACCGTCACCGGCAAGACTCTCGGCGAAAACCTCGAGGACCTTAAGAACAACGGCTACTACGAGAAGTGCGGCCGCTACTTGGAGAAATGGAACCTCAAGCGCGAGGACATCATTCGCCCGTTTGACCAGGCTTTTGGTACCGACGGCTCCATCGCCATCCTCCACGGCAACCTTGCCCCCGAGGGCGCCGTCGTCAAGCACACGGTTGTTCCGCGCGAGATGTTCCAGGCCACGCTTAAGGCCCGTCCGTTCGATTGCGAGGAGGACGCCATCCACGCCGTCCTGACGCACGAGGTCAAGCCCGGCGATGCCGTTATCATTCGCTATGAGGGCCCCAAGGGTTCCGGTATGCCCGAGATGTTCTACACCACCGAGGCTATCGCCAGCGATCCCGAGCTGGGTGCGAGCATTGCCCTTATCACCGATGGCCGCTTCTCCGGCGCCTCCAAGGGCCCGGCTATCGGTCACGTTTCGCCCGAGGCTGCCGTGGGCGGCCCGATTGCCCTGATCGAGGAGGGCGACCTTATCCAGATCAACATCCCCGAGCGCTCGCTGTCTATTGTGGGCATCGCCGGCAAGGAGATGGAGCCGGCCGAGATCGATGCCGTCCTGGCCGAGCGCCGAGCCGCTTGGAAGCCCAAGGCTAATCGCTATACCTCCGGCACGCTCAAGTTCTTTACCGAGCATGCAGTTTCCGCCATTCAGGGTGGCTACATGGAGTAGCGCCCATGCGCATCAAATATCTCCTCTCATAGATGCGCGGCACAAAGAGCCCCGAGCCACGTCACCGGGGCGCGTTGTTCAGCGCCGCCGGGGCGCTCCACTCAAACGACAAGAGACGTCTTACGCAAGCGCCCGCGTCCGTGGATAAAACCACGGGCGTGGGCGCTTCACTTTATTCCCAGCCGCTTTATTCCCAGCCCTTCCACACGTCAGGCTCGTAGCCAACGGTTGCCTGGCGGCCGTTGCGAACGATGGGCTCACGAAGAATCTGCTGGTTATCGAGCACCTTTTCGAACTTCTGGTCGGCAGCAAGATGCTGTACGAGCGCAACCGTGTCGGCATCTTTCGCCTTTGGATCGATCACAGCGTCGATCCCGCCGACGGCGCGCGCCACGCTTTCGAGCTCGCCTTTGCTCATCCCCTTTTCCTTCTAGTCGATGAACTGGAACTTCACACGACGTTCCTTGAAATAGCGCTGCGCCTTCTTAGTATCGAAGCTTTTCTTCGTGCCGAATATCTGGATGTTCATACGTACCGCCTTCGCTCAATTCTCGTCCGTCCATGATACGACAAGGGAGCCGAGCAAAAACAGAGCAGGCGGAGATGGAGGAGGACGGCGACCGACCGTCGGCAAGAGTCGGCCGGATCGGACTGGCGCCCAGCGCGCGCCGGCGACACGCTCGCAGCTGCACACATAGCCGATGTACAAGCTCGCCGCGGCGTTCCCTCGCCCCGCGGTGTGGCGATAGAGAAGCACGCCACCCGTCAACGATGGCGCCTCGGTGAAGAAAATCAACGTCTGGGTTACATCCCTTGAAAGGGGCGAAGACGGCTGCTAGAATACCTCCCCGCTATGAAGGATTTGACCAAAGCATACATCGCAATTCGGCGGCCCCTGGTATACGGGGCCTCTCCTGTTGTTCCCCAAGTGCGCTCTGAGCAGCCGCTTTCTTCCTGTCGTATCTGATGCACGCATAGCACGTGCATGTTATTTCGCCCGTGGGCCGGCGCGCCTTCGGCGAAGAATCGAATAGATACGAAGGAAGCTTATGTCTGATAATTGTACGGTCGCGCCCGCCAATGGGCGCATTACCGGTACCCAGATCCGCATCGTCGCGGTCGTCGTCCTGGGTGCCTTCTTGGCGCTACTGAACCAAACGGTGATGTCGCCTGCGCTGCCGGTCATCATGTCCGATTTCGCCATCGATGCCTCGACTGCCCAGTGGATCATGTCCATATACCCGCTGGTGAGCGGCATCATGGTCCCCGTTTCGGCGTTCCTTATCGACAAGTTCAGCACCCGCGCGCTATTCTTCGGGGCGACGCTGGTGTTCGCGCTGGGCACGCTGCTGTGCGCCGCAGCCCCTGATTTCCTGTTCCTCATCATCGGTCGCGTGTTACAAGCGGCGGGCTCAGGCGTGCTCATGCCGCTTGTCTCGGTGGTTCCCATGCTGGTGTTCCCCGTCGAGAAACGAGGAACGGCTATGGGCATGGCGGGCATCGTCATGTCGGCGGGTCCCGCGGTCGGCCCCGTCGTAGGCGGTGCGGTGATCGACACGTACGGCTGGCGCACCATGATCGGCGCCATCGTCCCCCTCGCAATTCTCGTGCTGGTGCTGGGCGTGTTCATGCTGAAAAACGTGGGCGAGCTGAAGAACCCCAAGCTCGACCTGCCCTCGGTCGTCCTCTCCACCATCGCCTTCGGCGGACTTCTCTACGGGTTCTCGAGCGCCTCGTCGATGGGTTGGGGCAACCCCGTGGTGCTCGGCTCGATCGTCGCGGGTGTCGTGTGCTTGGTGCTGTTCGTCGTACGCCAGGGCAAAATCGAGGACCCGCTGCTTCAACTGGGCACGCTCAAGACGCGCGAGTTCCGCGTGGCCGCCATCATCGTCACGCTCATCAACGCCGCATGCCTGGTCACCAACACGCTGTTGCCGTTGCTGCTGCAAACCTCGCTTGGCGCTTCGGCCTTCGAAACCGGCATGGCCATGCTTCCCGCCGCGGCGGTGGGCATCATCATCAGCCCTATCTCCGGCGTGGTGTTCGACAAGTTCGGTCCGCGTGCCATCTCGATCGTCGGCCTGGCCCTCATGACCGGCGCCCTGTTCCTGCTCTCGCTTTCGACGGTAAACACGCCCATCTTGGTGGTTGCGCTGTTCTGCATGCTGCAGTCCGCCGGCCAGTCGCTCGCGAACATGCCGGTGAACACATGGGGTGTCAATGCCTTGAAAAATGACATGATCGCCCACGGCAACGCCATCGCGAACACCGGCCGCCAGGTCGCCGGCGGTTTGTGCACGGCGCTCATCATCACGGTCATGACAAGCGTCACCGCGTCGGCCGGCGTCGATGCGAGCATCCAAGTAGCCACCGCCGTGGGCGCGGGCGTCGCTTACAAGGTGTGCGCGGCAATCGGCCTCGTTTCCCTTATCTGCGCCATATTCAGCGTGCGCACCAAGAAAACCGCACCGAAAACGAAGGAGGCATAAGCGATGTCCGAGATTCTGTCCGAGCGCATCCCGCTCGAGCTCGAGGGGACGCCCGTTTCGAGCATCATGATTGAAGAGCCGTTCACCTGCACGCAGGATTGCACGATTTCCGACGTGGTGCGCATGCTCGCCGAAAACGAGGTGAGCAGCATGCCCGTAATCGATGAGCGCAACCAGGTGGTCGGGTTCATCTCCGACGGCGATGTCATGGGAGCCATCGCGCAGCATCGCGCTCACACCATCTTCACGGGCGGCGACGCGTCCATGCTGTACTTCGACGATCAGAGCCTTGAGCAGCGCATCGAAGACCTGAAGGATCGCTGCGTCATGGATTTCGCGACGCGCAAGGTAGTGTGTGCCCGTCCCGAGCAGAGCATCGCCCGCGTCGCCGCGCTGCTGGCGAAGAAGAAGTTCAAGAAGCTTCCTGTGGTTGATGACGAGGGCAAACTCGTGGGGGTCATCCGCCGCTCCGCCATCACCAAATACATCTTCGGCATCCTTTTCCAATAGGGGCAGGTCGCACTTGAGGCGAACATCTCGAGGCATCGAGCCAGCAACTGGACCAGACAACCTTGACACGCACGCGCTTTCCCTCGATGCTTCGGTAAGGGGAGCTGCGAAAATCGCAGCACGGGTGATCGGCGCCGCGCCCCCGAAGGCAAAAGCGAACACGGGGGCGATACGATGGGAAAAGTCCTGGACGAAGATTTGGTTTATGAGATTCTCTCCGTCGTGGCAGAGATTCCGGCGGGATGCGTCGCCTCGTACGGTCAGATAGCGCGCCTCATCGGCAGGGAGAAAAACTCTCGCCTGGTCGGAGCGGTGCTGAGCGAGGCGGATCGCTACGGCGATTATCCCTGCCACCGCGTCGTCAACCACGCGGGACGCCTCGCGCCAAACTTCCCCGACCAGCGAGCACTACTGACGGAGGAAGGGGTCGCCTTCCGAGACAACGGCTGCGTCGACATGAAAAAGCACCAGTGGAACGAGTAGCCAGGCAGCGTAGCGTCGAAAGGAGCGACGCCACGGGGAACGACCTGCGCCCCGCCGCCGGACAACCTATGGCAAAGTGACACGTCCCACAAAGAGCGGCGCACCAGTACGAGACACGACCGCGACGTAAAAAGACCCTATGATACTCGTAAGCATCTATCTGATTGCCCGCCTCGAGGTACCCAAAGAACGAGAGATGCCGAAACCCCTAGACAAAGAAAAAGGTCGGGAGCTTTTATGCTTCCGACCTGAAGTTTCATGGTCGCGGGGGGCGGATTTGAACCACCGACCTTCGGGTTATGAGGTCGCTACGACGTTGTTTCATTCAGACATTTCGACCCAAATTCGACCCACAACGAGCTTGAAAGCGGTCAGGCGGAGCATTACCCTTGGGGTGTGACCCCACGCAGGGCCCACCACCAAGGGTAATGCCCACCCGCCCCAGCCCTTTGCGCCATTCCGCGCAACCGAGCGCGATTCTCAGGCACTTCAGGCAAGGAACACGATGAACGACCGACCTCTCGTCATAGGCAAAGGGACGAAGCAACGCCGCGACAAATACACGTGGCGCTACCGTCACAGCCTCGGCAAGGATCCGGTCACGGGCAAATACCGCTATTCGCCGTGGCAGACCATACATACCACCAAAAGCCGAGAGGTCGACGCCGCACTCGAAGCCTACAAGGCAGAACTCAACAGCGGCACCTACGTCCAAAAATCGAGGGGCACCGTCGGCTCGTACGCAAAAAAGTTCCACGACAACCGCGAAGGAACCATCACGCCGCTCGCCTACTCGACATCCTACTCAATCGAGAACCGGACGCGCACATCACATGCGTGATGCTCATGCTCGACACCGACATGAGAAGGGCGGAAGCCCTCGGGATGACGTGGTCCGATGTCTCCGTCGAGAACAGAAGCATCCTCATTGAGCAGCAGTTCGCGGCCGATCGAAGCGTTCGCTCGCCCAAAAGCAAGAAAAGCGTGCGGAGGATCTCGATAAGCGAGACGCTGACGTCGTATCTCGAATTCTGGAAAAAGGAGCAGGCCCGCGAAATGGAAGCCTTCGGCCTGGAACAAGTCAAAGGCACTCCGCTCGTCCACTCATTCGAACGAACGAAAGACAGGCATCCCCAAGTCAACTTCATGGACCTGAATGGGTTTTCGCGCTGGTTCAGAAACTTCAGCGTCGAGAACGGGTTCGGCAAGTTCGAAGGCGTTCGAACATACCATTATGTGAAGGAAACTGTCGACGGGGAAACGATTTCGAAGCGTTATGAGCGTAAAGAGTGGCTCGAATTGAGGGATTACCTCAGGAAGCATCCCAAGGTTCGCGAGGCGAGGCATATCAGCACATATGAGAGCGAGCACCTTCCTTACGGATATTCGGGCCTATCGAGCCACACCGCTACTGCCGCTACTGCCCGCCAGCTTCCGAACCAGCGGGCGGTAGCAGCACCCCGAACATCTCGCCGACAGCGCAGAGAGTCGTCGACCTGGCGGCCAAGGCCGACATCGAGGACGTGATGCTGTGCGACCTGCCCGGCGTCCTGTCCTTCCTAGGGCTGCCACCTGAGACGGAGATGCCGCCGGGCAACAAGGGGAAGACGAAGCTCAAGAAGCTCTACAGGAAGGTGGCGCCGAACAAGGCATACCACTCCGGCGAGCGCGCCAAGGATTTGATCTCGCACCTCGACATGGCAGAGATCTGGAGTGGGTATGATGAATTGGACACCTAGTTAAGAGCGAAAGGTGTTCAAGATGACCCAAAGAAGAAAGCGATACGACAGGCAGTTCAAGGTCTCGGCGGCAAAGGTGGTCCTGTCCGGGGAAATGACGGTCAAAGGCCTATCGGAGGAACTCGGCATAAAGGATTCGACGCTGAGAAGGTGGGCCCGCGAATACGAGGAGATGGGAGACGGCGCGTTCCCCGGA